>SGZI01000042.1 GCA_004213965.1 Flavobacteriales bacterium | reverse complement strand
AAGTATCACTGAATTTGGTGGATTAATAATTGATGTAAAACTTTCTATATCAAACATTCCTAAATTTGATATTGTAAATGTACTTCCCTGCATTTCTTCTGGAGTAAGTTTTTTGTCTCTTGCTCTTGTTGCAAGATCTTTTACTGTTGAGTTTATATCTACTATACTCAATTGATCAACAAATTTTAAGACAGGAACAATTAGCCCTTCATCTACTCCTACAGCCACACCAATATGAATGTGATTATTATATCGTATTCTATCATCAAACCACTGAGAATTAAGTTTAGGGTTAGCTACTAAAGCCAATGAACAAGCTTTAATTATGATGTCATTATATGAAATTTTTGTTTCAGGAATTGAATTGTATTGTTCTCTTATTATAATTGCATTTGACATATCAAACTCAACTGTCAAATAATAATGAGGTGCACTAAATTTAGATTCAGAAAGTCTTTTAGCAATAGTCTTTCTCATTTGGGAATGAGGTGTCTCTTGGAAGTCCTCAACTCCAACAAATGTTTTAGATTTAACTCCAGAAGAACTATAATTTTCTACGTCTGATTTTATAATTCTACCATTTTCACCTGAGCCTTTTATTTGGTTTATATCAACTCCTTTTTCATTAGCTAACTTTTTAGCTAATGGTGAAATAAATATTCTATCCTTATTAGGTAATGTTGTAGCTGTTGTCGCAGGAGTTTTTTCTGCTGCAGTTGTTTTGGAAACTTCAACCTGTTTTTCATCCAGATTAATTTCAATTTTTTCTTCAACAATTGGAGCTTCTTCTATTTTAACCTCTTCTTCTTCAACTTCATCTGTATTTATTGCTTCTTCTAAAAGAGATTTATAATCTTCACCTTTATCACCTATTATTGCTAGTGGCTG
Source organism: Flavobacteriales bacterium (assembly GCA_004213965.1). GTDB lineage: Bacteria > Bacteroidota > Bacteroidia > Flavobacteriales > Flavobacteriaceae. The sequence continues at coordinate 8,608 of SGZI01000042.1, read as the reverse complement.
ATCTACCTTAGTTGTTTCTCCTTCTTTAACTCCAATATATAAAAGAGTTCCATCATAAAAAGACTCAAATTCCATTGTAGCCTTATCAGTTTCTATCTCGGCTAAAATATCTCCTTCACTAATTGTATCACCTACCTTTTTGAACCAGGCAGCTACAGTACCCTCTTCCATGGTATCACTTAATCTCGGCATTTTAATTAATTCAGCCATCTTAAAGTTTGTGTTTTAGAAATGGATAATCTTTTTGTTCATAAACCGCATCATAAAGAAGGTTTTTGTCTGGAAATGGAGAGTCTTCTGCAAATTTTTCACATTCTTTTACTTTTTCTTTTACTCGGCTATCAATTTTTTCAATATCAGCTTTTGTCGCATACTTTTTGTCTAGTAAAATTTTCTTTACCTGAGAAATTGGATCAATCTTTCTGTATTCCTCAACTTCATCCTTTGTCCTATAATGTTGCGCATCACTCATTGAGTGACCTCTATATCTATAAGTTTTCATTTCTAAGAAAGTAGGACCTTTTCCTTTTCTTGCACGCGATATGGCTTGATCTACTGCTCTAGCAACTTTTACTGGATCCATTCCATCAACAGGTTCTGCTGGCATCTCATATCCTAGGCCTAATTTCCAAATATCTGGATTATTAGAAGTCCTTTCTACGGAAGTTCCCATAGCATACCCATTATTTTCACATATAAATACCACTGGCAATTTCCATAACATAGAAAGATTAAATGTTTCATGTAAAGAACCTTGTCTTGCAGCTCCATCTCCAAAATAACATAATGTAACAGCATCACTTCCATGATATTTATCACCAAAAGCTATACCTGCTCCTAATGGAATTTGGCCTCCCACGATTCCATGTCCACCATAAAATCTATGTTCCTTTGAAAAAATATGCATAGAACCTCCTAATCCCATAGAAGTACCTGTTTTTTTACCATATAATTCAGCCATTACCTTTTTCGGGTCCACACCCATTCCTATAGGCTGAACATGATTCCTGTATGCAGTAATCATTTTGTCTTTACTTAGATCCATAGCATGTAAAGATCCTGCTAAAACAGCTTCCTGTCCATTATATAAATGTAAAAATCCTCTAACCTTTTGCTGAATATATACAGCCGCTAGTTTATCCTCAAATTTTCTCCAGAAGAACATGTCCTCATACCAAGACAAATATGTTTCTTTTGTTATTTTATTCATTAATTAATAAAAGTGATCCATAAAAATAAGACAATGTTTTCTATTGTAGAAAGTTAATTTTATAATTTTTACAAAAAAGACTTGTCAAATTTAAATGGAAGTAGGTTATTTATGGAATCTGTATATATTATTTCACCTTTTTCCCCCATAAAATACAATTCAATATCAGAGTTTTGCTTAGTTTGAAATTCCGAAATTACTTGTCTACACGAACCACATGGGGCCACTGGATTTTCATTAACTTTATCAATTGATCCAGCTACAATAGCTATAGCTTTAATTTTAATATCCGGATATGTAGAATTTGCATAAAACAAAACTGTTCTTTCAGCACATAATCCAGAAGGATAAGATGCGTTTTCTTGATTAGAGCCGCATAATATTTTTCCATTCTCTAATAAAACTGCAGCACCAACACTGAACTTTGAATATTCAGAATATGCAGATTCTCTTACTAATTTAGCCTCATTAAATAAAACTTTAATTTCATCATTAAGTTCATCAATTGAGTCGAAAATTTTAAAATTAGAATAAATCTTAATTTCTTTCATAATTAGTTTTAATACTCCGTGTATTCATTGCTACCAAAGTCAAAAGTTAAAGAAAATCTAAGCGTATTTTCCAAAGGGCTCGGAACTTTTGATGCTGAAAACAGGTAAGAAAGGTCTATTTTTGTGCCAGAAAATTTAAAACCTGCTCCTAAAGCAAGAAATTTTCTTGCACCTTTATCTTCACTTTCATTAAAAAATCCTGCCCTTAATGCAAAAGAATCATCATACACATATTCTGCTCCAAGAGCCCAAGTAAATTCCTTTAATTCTTCACTAAATCCGCCAGGCGCATCTGAAAAAGATTGAAAAACTCCAGAAAGAAAATCTACATCTGGATCTTGACCTTCATAAATTCCATTAATGTATGGCTGTCCAACATAATCATCAACACCTTCATCATAAACCCCATTTTCATTAACATCATTATAATCTCTAGCATATTCCATTATTGGAGGAGTTGGAACAAGTAATTTAGCTACCTCAGCAGTAACTGAAACTTTATTATATTGATCTAAAATAAAATCAAAACCTGCCCCTAATTTAAAATTCGTCGGAAGAAATGTTTCACTTCCAGACTCATCATATTTTATTTTTGGTCCAAGATTTTGAATAATAAAACCACCTCTCCATCGTCCATCTACATCTCCATATGTTTGCTCTTCACCTTGATAATAACCAGAAATATCTACTGCAAAAGAACTTGCAGCTTGTGCTGTTTCATCAACTGCCTGAATTTTTAAATCAGATCTTAAATATCTGGCCGAAATTCCCATAGAAAACTGATCAGCAAGCCTTAATGAATATGAAACATCCATTGTCAATTCATTTGGCTGTTCAATTAGTGCCTCTGAAAATTCATCTTGAATAATTTCAATTTCACCAAGTGAAAAGTACTTTAAGCTAACTGCAAATGCACTTCTTTCGCTTAAGCGATTATAATAAGTTACATTTCCAAGAGAAATATCATTAACCAACTTGCTTAGGTAAGGCGTGTAACTTACACCAAATCCTGATTTACTTTCAGAAAAAGCATATTTAGATGGATTCCAGTGTTGTGAAAACACGTCTACGGATGTTGCGACACCCATATCTCCCATACTTGCTGCTCTTGCATCTGATGCAATTAAAAGAAATGGGACTCCAGTTGTAATAACCCTGCTATCATTTGGATTAGGATATACTTCAGTAAGAGTAGTCTGAGCATGTAAATTAAAAGTGATAATTGATAATAAAATAGAATAAAAGAAATTTTTCATAGTTTTCATATTACAGCGAACAAATATAATTTAATATTATAGTATTACAAGTTTTTCAATTTTTGAAACCTGTTTGTCAATTTGATCAGATCTTACAGTTAACCTATATATATACACTCCTTTTGCAACTTTATCACCAAAATCATCTTTTCCATCCCATGTTAAATCTCTAGATAAAGAAGAGCTATTTGAGGTGTTTACATATCCATTAATTGTTTTTACAAGTTTTCCTGACACAGTAAATATCTGTATACTAACGCTCAAATCATTAGAACTATTGTGATTAAACCAAAATTCCGTAAAACTAACAAATGGATTGGGGTAATTCAGCACATTTGAGATTACTAATTCCTGATCTTGATCATGAACAACAAACTGTATTTCAGAAATTGAAGAATTGTTATAAACATCCCATGCCTTTAAGCTTAAAGTATGTAGTCCAGGTGAAATATCTCTTAATGGATAACTTATTGTGCCATTTTGATAATCATCCAAATTCGCCTCATAATAATCATTGAGCCTAAAAGAATTAGCAACATCATCATCTAAAACCGCTACAATATCATGTCCTATTCCGCTAGAGGTATTAATGCCATTTTCATCAAATAATTTCACTAAAAGATTAGGATTTTCATTAGTTATTCCTCCACTAATAAATGCCTCATCATTCATATACAATTCAATTTCAGGCCCTATGTTGTCTTCAGAGGCATTTTCATCTATTCCTCCTACTAAAATATTTAAATTTGATCCATTTTGATCCATTAAACTAGAGCTGCTTTTTGAATAAAAACTGATTTTTCCATAATCAATATCCATTACAACATCCCTTGGAACAATAAAATTTACACTAAAATCTCCATTCTCAATTGATGATTTTCCTCTAAACAATACTTCACCCAGTGTGGTAAAATCTAAAATTATCGGAGAATCATTCTGTGAAGTGCCATCATTCCCTAGAGTAGATCGTTGAATATTTTTGTCAAATACTGTAGTAACTAATTCACCCTGATAATCCTCAATTTTATTTCCAAATTCATCCTCAATCTGACCTTCAATCTTAACAGAACTTAATCCTTGTAATGGTTCAGTAAATTCATCAACTAGAATATCATTTATTTCATTAATTCTAATATTTGGCTTTGCTATTGCTAATTTCATAGCTGGATCTCCTATAAAAAACACCAATCTCCTTTGATCAGTTCCAGAAATAGACGGATCATTTTTTGTTAATCTTAATGCCTCAGCCATTGAGTAATAATTATCTGAATTCAATGAAAATAAGTATTCCTCTAAGGTTAAATTAAAATTAACCCCAACACTAACAAAAATTTGTCTTGTTGTAGTGATAAGAGCTATTGAACCTCCATTTTTATTCCAATACAGAAACTCACCAGCAGTATTTCTTCCAGGATTGTCAAATTTTGTAAATTCACAAGTAACCGAAACAAAACAATTTAATTTGTTTTCATTTGACAATTCTGTGGCATCTATTTTATCAAATATTCTTTCCCTTGCAATCCCATCTTCACCTCCATGGCCGAAATAATTTACAACTAATGCTCCTAATTCTATACCATCTATAATATCCTTATTAACCTCAGGATATCTTTCCCCACCAGCACTAGATTCCTGAACATATGAATCTGATAATATTTTTTTTACGTTAAAAAAGGGCTTGTTCTCTGTGATTAAATCTGCTAGGTTATTTGAAGTCCCCTGAATTATACTTTCCCAAGGTTCATCTACATCATCAGAAATAACAATTAATTTATTTCTCCAATCCCCATAGGAGCTTGCATTATAATAACTACTTATTTTATCTACTAAGTCAGTTGCTCTCTGAGGAGAGTCTGCTAATATTCTTCCTACTGCTATATCTAACTTATCTGAGTTATTCATCATACCCTCTCCTTCATCCATCATGCCAAAAAAATCATCAGAAACATATGCATTTGACAAACTAAAACTATTTATAGAATGCCATGAGGGGACAATATTTGTGTTTTGAGAAATTCTATCCTTATAGTCATAAGAAGCATCTCCAAAAAGGCATAGATACTTTATTCTACTAGCCTGATCACTTGCATTGTAATAAATATATTTTACAAAATTTCTTATAGCAGAAATATCCTGATTTCCAGAACTAAATTCATTATATATTTTTTCTAGAGTAACTACCTTTACTTTTAAATTATTAAAATCTCTATTTATTTGAGCTAGGCGTTCAGCTTCATATAACATATCTGATCTGCATACTATTAAATAATCTAAATCTTGAAATTGATTTGAATTATCTAAAAATACATCTGATTTTATGTCTTGATTTTCAATAAGTGTTTGTCCTTCAATAATAGGTTCATAATATGAATCTTGATTAAAAGCAATAAACTTTTTCTCTTCACCTAGAATTGATTTAAAGCTAACTGTACTTTCATTACCATCAGCTGATATTTCAGTTACATTATTAAGGTCTGTTATTTCCCAGATATTAGAAATAGCATTAGCATTAGCAATATTATATTGTGCTATTCCTGATAGATCAACTAAATTTTTGTTGTAAAAAATAAATTGATCTCCATTATAAGTAAGATCACTAATCCCTTCAATAGATATGTAATCTAAATAAGCAACTGAGCTAGGGTTTCCATTATTATTATAATTCAAATCCACTGAAATATTTGAATTGGAGACCATCAAATCTCCTGAATAAAAATCACCAGAAACTAATATGGGATCTCCAATAGATGAATAATTCATGTTGGAAATTTGTTGATTATTAACTTCAATAGACATAGAAGTTGAGATTTCAGAAACTGCAGCTGTATATACTTTAAGATTGATTGGTTCTGATGTTCTAAGATTCGGGAAATTAAACTCAAATGTTTGGTTTGATTCAAAATCAAATCTATTTCCAAACCATCTTCTTCCAATTTTAGCAATGTTATAGTCATCTATTTCATGATATTTGTATGCTGTATGGGAATCTACTAATAAATCATAAGGGTCCTCTGGCAGATTATTTTCAAGGATTCTTTTGCCAGTAGAAGAACCAATATTTATAAAATAAGCTGATTTATCTGAATACAAATTTAAATTTGTGTTACTCTCGGCATTATATCCATTAGGGCCTTGAGCATAGAATAAGATATAATCATCATTATTAAATACTCCATCATCTTGACCATATACCTTTATAGCGTTTTCAATAGGATCAACTGGGTGTGAAGTTGAATTGATCATTGGAAGCATATTTCCTCCATTTCCAAAAATTCTAATTTTTCTAGGGTCTACATTATTTGTGTTAATACCTAAATCATTTAAAAAACCCTTATCTAATCTAAAAATTCCCGTTTTATCTACATAAAATTTATACCAATTTCCATTATTTAAAACAGAACTTTGAGTCCTATATGTTAGTGGTTTCTTTTCAGCAGTGTTTTTATAAGAAAATCTAAATGAATTTACCTTTTTAAAAGAGCCATTTTGGTTAATTATTGGAGATAATTCAAGGAATAAAGACCTTTTACCTCTTGAAATAGAAGACTTAATTTCATAGTTAAATTTAGTTGGAATATCACTTATATTTAATTCTTTTAACTGCTCTCTAGGCAAATTTGATAAATCCAATTTTTCTATTACAATTGAATTTTGATCAATTTCTAAATTTTCATTCCAATGAGTAACCAATGATATTCCCTTTCCAGGAGCAAAATTATAGGTATGATTGTTGAAATATGGGACTTCAAAATGAGCAGAAGCTGTAGAAAAAACCCTGTACCCATCCCAGTTTATGTTTACCTCCTTTGATTGTGAGAAACCAATGGTTGTTGAATAGATGAATACTAAAAAAAGAAAAAATCTCATATCTGAGAAACGCTGAATGATTAATAATATTATTTAATATATTTAACTTGATAATAAAAAAACAAATTTATCGTTTTTATATAGTCAAGCGTAATTTGTGCAAAATAATTGATATCTGAGTATAAATTAGTATATTGCGAGACTTTTCGTTTCGGAGAAACGTAATTAAAAAATCATTTGAATATGAAAAGTAATTATAAAAAAATATTAAACTTATTCCTGGTAGTACTGCTGTGTGTATGCTTTACTAGTTGTAATAAGTCTAACACATCTAAGAATAAAAATGTATCATCTGCTACAGGCTGGGCTATAAACTCCAAAAAAGGTGGATTTAAATACAATACTAATTTCAAAGGTCAAGAAACACCTCCAAATATGGTTCTTGTTGAAGGAGGCACCTACACTAAGGGAAGAGTTCAAGATGATCCAATGAGAGATTGGAATAATACTCCAAATCAACAACATGTTATGTCATTCTATATGGATGAAACAGAAGTAACTAATGTCATGTATTTGGAATATCTAGATTGGTTAAAAAGAAATTATCCTCCTGAAATGGAAGAATTTAGATATGTTTACAACAATGCACTTCCTGATACGCTAGTTTGGAGAAATAAACTTGGTTATAGTGAAGATATGGTAAATAATTACTTGCGTCATCCTGCATTTGGAGAATATCCTGTAGTTGGAGTAAGTTGGATTCAAGCCTATGAGTTTTCAGAGTGGAGATCAGACAGATATCAAGAATTAATATTAGAAAGACAAGGGTTTTTAACTAAAGGAGCAAAAATTGATAGTGTTTCCTCAACTAGCACCTTTAGTACAGACACTTATGTTCTTGTTCCTAATTCAACATATGGAGGGAATGCTAATGTTTTAAGAGGCAAACGTAGTAAAGGACCTGATTCTCTACCGCCAACCTCTGCTTCAAGAGAATCTGGACATATATCACCAAAATTTAGATTGCCTACTGAATCTGAATGGGAATATGCTGCTCTTGGTTTGGGAGAACTTCGTGATTTTAATGTATACAGAGGAAGAAAAAAATATCCATGGCAAGGTCAATATACAAGAACTGGTCAAAGAAAAAATTTAGGAGATCAATTAGCAAACTTTAAAAATAGTGATGGTGATTATGGTGGTATTGCAGGTTGGTCTGATGATGGCGCTGATATTACTAACAATGTAAAATCATACCCAGCTAATGGATTTGGACTATACGATATGGCAGGAAACGTTGCTGAGTGGGTTGCTGATGTATATAGGCCTATAGTGGATGATGAGTTTAACGATTTTAATTATTTCAGAGGAAATGACTATAAAAAATTCTCCATTGGACCAGATGGTAAAGCAAAAGTTGTTGGTGCAGGTGAGATAGAATATAAAACGCTAAGCAACGGTAAAAGAGTTGCTACAAGATTACCAGGGGAAATTGCTTTAGAGGATCTAGATGAGAATGATACAAGATATAGAACACAGTTTGATAAAAGTTATAATGTAAACTTTAGAGATGGGGATTTCCTTTCATCAAGAAATTATAATCCTGAAAATAGAAAACTTGAAAGATCAGGAGCAGATGCAGAAACTAGAATGATGTATAAATCTCCTAGTTATGCTGATGCTGATAATACTAAGCCTGGATTTCAATATGATCCTTCTGAAGAGAAAACTACTCTGATAAATGATCAAGCTAGAGTATATAAAGGAGGTTCATGGAAGGATAG
>SGZI01000041.1 GCA_004213965.1 Flavobacteriales bacterium | reverse complement strand
TTCTGAAAATCCTGAAATTGTAAGGGCTTTAAACAGAAGGGTTGATGTGGTTGTCAGTTATGCTGAGAAGCAAGTCGTTGAAAAAGAAATACCTGCAGCAATTGTTCTAAAAAACGTTCATTTTATTACTGGATATAGTTATTTAACTAGAGGTTCTAAAGAAACTTTAAACGCTCTTGTTGAAGCTCTTAAAAAAGAAACTTTTTCTTTTATTATTCAAGGCCATGTCTGTTGCACCGAAGGAGATCTTGATGCTATTGATAAAAAAACAAAAGAAAGAAACCTTTCTGTTGCTAGAGCCAAATATGTTTATGATTATTTTCTTGATAGAGGTATAGATAAAAACAGAATGTCTTTTGAAGGTTTAGCTCATCGCTTCCCTTTAGGCGGCTCTTATGATAAAGACAGGCGTGTTGAAATTGTTGTTTCTTCTACTCAATAATTAGTCTCATTTTTTGATGAGGTATTCCGTCCTCTAGGTAATCTTCTCCTTCTGATTTAAAACCCAGGTCTCTATAGAATTTGTCTAGATATTTCTGAGCCGACAACACTATTTCTTTTTCTTGCATATTATTTTTTATGTAGTTAATGGATTCATTCATTATTTCTTTTCCCTTTTCTTCTCCCCTTCTTTTCTTGTCTACAACAACTCTTCCTATACAGGGCTGATCATAATAATCTCCTGGTCCAAATATTCTTGTATATGCTAGTATTTTGTCTTCCTCTTTTCCTAATATATGGATTGCCTTATTGTCCTTTCCGTCCATGTCTTGATATATACATTCCTGTTCAACAACAAAAATTTCTGTTCTTAATTTTAACAGTTCATATAATTCGCCAATTGAAAGTTCTGAAAACTTTTTTACCTCAACCTTCATTTAATATTTATTTTTTCTGTTCTTCTTTTATGTCTTCCTCCCTCAAATGAAGTATTTAAAAACACCTCTATTATTTGTTTTGTTTCTTCTATAGACACAAACCTTGCTGGTATGCTTATAATGTTTGCGTCGTTGTGTTCTCTAGCTAAGCTTGCCATTTCTTTACTCCAACAGATAGCAGCTCTTATGTCGCTGTGCTTGTTTGCAGTCATGGCCACTCCATTTCCGCTTCCACAAATTACAATTCCAAGATTAGCTTTTTTATTTTTTACATCCTCTGCTACAGGATGTGCTAGGTCTGGATAATCAACACTTTCATCAGAATCTGTACCGTGATTTATCACTTTTATTCCTTTACTTTCTAGTGTTAATTGAACTTGTTTTTTGTGGTGAGTTCCCGCATGATCATTTCCTATAGATATTATCATTTTTTATTTTTTTTGTTAATAACCCTTTAACTTACTTTTAATAAATGTATAGCTTTTAAAAAATTTATGCTATTTGTTATTTATTTTGTTTATCAAAAAATATTTTTCCTATTTAATTAAAACCTTGTTAATATATTTTTTTGTTTTATTAAATGTTTTTGTGTGTTTTTTTATTAAAATTTATAAATAAAATTTGTTTTATTATTATTGTTAATATACTATATAAAATGTTGATTATAAATTATTTATATAATTATATCCTGTTTATATATTATTAATATTTGTTTAATATCTTCAAATACAAAATATAATAATTTATTTATTCTACTAATTAACATACTATAATATATATATAATATTTTTTTAAAAATAATTTGATTATAATGATGTGTTGTGTATAAAACTATTTCTTTTTAAAAATTTTAGAAATAGATTAAACCGTAGTTTTGTGTTAAGTATTTAAATAATGAAAAATAATAAAATTTTTACTGGTGTAATTGAATATAATGGAAGAGAAGATTTTTCAATTAATTCCAATGAAATACCTCATACAATACACTTAAAAGAACCTTCTTTAAAATATTTTAATAATGATCATGTAGAGTTTTTTATAAACAACAGAAAAAGAAAAGGAAAGTATTTAGCAACAGTAAATAAATTAATTAAAAGAGAAAAAACACACTATGTTGGGGTGTTACAAAAAAACGATAATTTTTCTTTTGCCATATTGGATGATAAAAAAATTCATGTAGATATTTTTATTCCTAGAGAGAATGTTAATAATGCTAATGATGGAGATAAAGTAATAGTAGAAATATTAACATGGAAAAGAAATGATGTTTCTCCAACGGGAAGGATAAAAGAAATTTTAGGGGTTCCAGGAGATCATGAAACAGAAATAACATCTATAATAAAAAACAATAATATTTCTATAGAATTTTCAAAAGAAGTAAAAGAATATACAGATAAAATAGACAAAAAAATATCAAGAAAAGAAATAGAAAACAGAAGAGATTTAAGAGAAGAAATAACATTTACAATTGATCCAGAGGATGCCAAGGATTTTGATGATGCAATATCTTTTAATGAACTAGAAAAAGGAATATATGAAATAGGAATTCATATAGCAGATGTAACTCACTATGTAAAAAAAGATTCTGTATTAGACAAAGAAGCATACAGCAGAGCTACCTCAATATATTTAGTAGATAGGGTTATCCCTATGTTGCCAGAAATTTTATCTAATATGGTTTGTTCTCTTAGACCAAAAGAGGAAAAATATACCTTTTCTTCAATATTTAAGATAAACGAAAAAGGAGAAATATTAGAAGAGTGGTTTGGAAAAACAGTAATCAACAGCAACAAAAGATTTACATATGCTGAGGCGCAGGAAATAATTGAAACAGGAAAAGGAAAAATTAATAAAGAAATTTCTTTAACAAAAAAAGCATACGAAGTAGATAAAAAAATTGTTACAGCAATAATTAAATTAAATGAAATAGCAATAATTAAAAGAAAAGAAAGAGAACAAAAAGGTTCAATAAATTTTAACAAGAAAGAAATAAAATTTAAACTAGATTCTTCTCAAAACCCAATAGAAGTAATTTTTAAAGAAAACAAAGAGGCAAACAAGCTGGTAGAAGAATATATGCTTTTAGCAAATCAAAAAGTTGCAGAATTATTTAAGAAATTAAAAAAAGAACCCAGTGTTTATAGAATACATGATGTGCCAGACAATGAGAAATTAAAAAACCTAAAAAACATAGTAAAGGAATTTGGATATAATTTAGACATTACTTCTAGAGAAGGCACAACAAAAACATTAAATAAACTATTAAAAGAAGTAAAAGGAAAGCAAGAGCAAAATCTAATTGAAACATTAGCTATTAGAAGCATGAGCAAGGCAGAGTATTCAACACAAAACATAGGACATTATGGACTTGCTTTTAAACACTATACTCACTTTACATCTCCTATAAGAAGATACCCGGACGTGCTAGTCCACAGGCTTTTAAACGAATGTTTAAATCAGAAACAAAAAAACCAAAAAGGACTACCAAGAATGTGTAAACATTGTTCTGAGCAAGAAAACATGGCAACAAAAGCAGAAAGAGACTCAGTAAAATATATGCAGATAAAATATATGGAAGACAAAAAGGAACAAAAATTTAAAGGAATTATTTCAGGAATTACAGACTGGGGTTTATATGTAGAAATAGAAGAAAACAAATGCGAAGGAATGGTTTATGTAAGAGATATTAAGGGAGACCATTTTATTTTCAGACAGGAACAACAAGCTTTGGTAGGAAAAAAAACACAAAAAAAATACCAACTAGGAGATGAGGTCTTTGTAATGGTTAAAAAAACAGATCTAATAAAAAAACACCTAGATTTTATAATTATTTAATAATTTTATACTTATGAAAACAAAAACAGTATTAATAGCCCTGCTAGTCACACAGTTTGTTTTTTCGCAAAACCAGAACAGCAGGAAAATAGGAGATTTTAAAATTCTTAAGGTTTATGATCTTATAAATTTAGAGCTAATTAAGGCAGAAGAGAATTATGCAGAAATTTCAGGACAACATTCAAATAGCGTGGTAGTAAAAAATAAAAACGGAGAGCTAAAGGTTCGAATGGGAATAGAAAGACGTTTTAGAGGAGCAAATACAAAGGTGAAAATTTTTTACAACAACATAGATAAAATATATGTTCATGAAGGCGGTTTTGTTTTTTCAAAGGACACTATAAGCCAAGCATCGCTATATGTAAAAGCAGATGAAGGAGCAAGAGTGGCAATGGACTTAAAAATAACAGACCTTGCCACCAACACTAGTTCGGGAGCGACAATAGATGTTAGAGGAACGGCAGAGTACCATAGGGCGAAAATAAACACAGGAGGAGAACTAAAAGCTTCAAAGCTTATAACTCAGGAGACAGAAGTGTTTCTTACAACAGGAGGAATAACAGATGTGTTTGCAGTAAAAGAGCTAAACATAAACGTAAAAGCTGGAGGAACAGTTAACATACACTCAAAGACAAAGAAAATTACAGAAAGTAAGCTGGCGGGAGGCACCATTAATTATCTATACGAAGAAGGTGGACTTTAATTATTTAACTCCAATATCGGTAGGGTTTTTTACTGCATTTATAATGGGGCCTGTTTTTTGGGTTTTAATTGAAACAAGCATAACAAAGGGCTTTAGAGCGGCAGTGGCGTTTGATATGGGGGTGGTCTTCGCAGACATATTATTCATTGTAGCAACATATTATGGAAGTGTAAAGCTTTTTTTAAGCGAAAGCAATAAAGACGGGCTTTTTGTTTTGGGAGGAACAATTATTTTTTTATTTGGAGTTTATTCCTGGCTGACAAGAAGTAAAGAAGAAGAAAAAATAGAAGTAACCGAATCAAAACACAATTATTTTGGGCTTGCCGCAAAAGGCTTTGCAATAAATATTTTTAATGTAGGTGTTTTTATTTTTTGGGGAGGTGTAACAATAGTGGCGGGGCCCTCAACAGGAAACGACCCCCTTAATTTTGTCACTTTTTTCGCAATAGTACTATTATCATACTTTATAACAGATTTAGGAAAAATAGTTGTGGCAAAACAACTAAAAGTTTTTATTAACGAAAAGACAATTGTTTTTGTAAAGTCCCTGTTGGCGCTTATTTTGGTAATAAGCGGGATCGTATTGATAATAGGAGGCTTAGAGGCTTCTTAAAAAAGAGGCGCCTGGCGGATTCGAACCGCCGTAGGAGGTTTTGCAGACCTCAGCCTAGCCACTCGGCCAAGACGCCTTTTTGTTGGAAGGCAAAAATAAAACAAAAAAATTAAAAAACACTAACTCCTTCTTCCTTCTAAAAGAACCATAACAGCTTCAACATCAGCATTAATCGGCGGGTTTATTTTGCTAATTTCAACCACCACCCTCTCAACAACCTTAACGTCTTTAAGACAAGAGTTTATAATTCTTTTTGCCACAGACTCAAGAAGTTTAGACTTGGTTGCCATTTCTTTGGTAATAATTTTAGCAAGCTGAGTATAGTTTGCAGTTTCTTCTAAACTGTCTGTTTCTGCCGCCGCCGCCAGGTTACAATAAGCTCTAAGGTTTACGAGATAGTCTCCCCCAATTTTAGACTCTTCTTTCAAACAGCCATGGAAGGCGTAAACCCTCATGTTTTTTATTTTTACAACACCCTTCATTTATTTATAAAAGTAGATTTAATCGCTCTATTTTGATAACTTTGTAAACTTATTAAAACAAAACAACCTTGGAAAGGATTCCGACAAATTTTATTGAACAAATAATAAACGAAGACTTGGAGGCGGGGCTTAAGAAAGAAAGCCTCTGCTTTAGGTTTCCCCCAGAGCCCAACGGGTATCTTCATATAGGACACGCTAAGGCAATTGCAATAAATTTTGGCCTAGGAGAAAAATACGAAGCTCCAGTAAACCTGAGGTTTGACGACACAAACCCGTCTAAGGAAGAGCAAGAGTATGTAGACGCTATTGTAAAAGACGTTAGTTGGCTTAAATATAGCTGGAAAAAAATTACATATTCTTCTGACCATTTTTCAACACTTTATCTCTGGGCAGAAGCGCTTATAAATGAAGGAAAAGCATACATAGACTCTCAGACCTCAGAAGAAATTGCGAAGCAAAAAGGAACACCCACCACCCCAGGGGCAAACAGCCCCCATAGAGACAGGCCTGCCGAAGAAAGTCTTAGAATATTTAGAGAAATGAAGGAGGGAAAACACAAAGAAGGCAGCCACGTGCTAAGGGCAAAAATAGACATGAGCGAGCCCAACATGCTTTTAAGAGACCCGGTTATGTACAGGGTCTTGCACAAAACCCACCACAGAACAGGGGATAGTTGGTGTATATACCCAATGTATGATTGGGCGCATGGACAAAGCGACTATTGTGAGCAAATTTCACACTCTCTTTGTTCCCTAGAGTTTAAGCCCCACAGGAAGCTTTACGAATGGTTTATAGAAAGTCTAAAAAATCAAAAAACCATAGCTCTAAATTTTTTACCAAAACAAAGGGAGTTCGCAAGACTAAACCTTACATACACCATAATGAGCAAGAGAAAATTGGTTTCCTTGGTTGACAAAGGACATGTTTCAGGATGGGATGACCCCAGAATGCCTACCATTTCAGGGCTAAGAAGAAGAGGCTATACTCCAGAATCAATAAGAGCTTTTGTAGAAAAGGTTGGTGTCGCAAAGAGAGAAAACCTTATTGACGTGTCATTGCTAGAATTTTGCGCTAGAGACCATCTTAACAAGATTGCACACAGAAAAATGGTTGTCACAAACCCACTAAAACTCACTATAACAAATTATCCTGAAGACAAGGAAGAGCTTGTTGTTTCAGAAAATAATCCAGAGCAAGAAGACTCAGGGACAAGGAAGCTTCCTTTTTCAAAACATCTTTATATAGAATCAGAAGATTTTAAGGAAGAAGCCGGGAGAAAGTTTTTTAGGCTAACACTGGATAAGGAGGTAAGACTAAAAAGCGCATATATTATTAAAGGACAAGGCGTGATAAAGAATGATGCTGGAGAAATTACAGAAGTTTTGTGCACCTATGATCCAAAAAGTAAAAGCGGGAGCGGATCAGAAGAAAGCTTGCGAAAAGTAAAAGGAACGCTTCACTGGGTTTCTCAAAAACACGCAGTTCCTGTAGAAATTAGAGAATACGACAGGCTTTTTATGACAGAGGTTCCGGGGGAAAAGGAGGGAGATTTTTTAAAAGACCTAAACCCTGACTCGCTAAACATTATTACCGCACAAGCAGAGCTGTCCTTAGCAAACACAGTCTGTGGAGAACACTATCAATTTCAAAGAAAAGGATATTTTGTGGTTGACCAAGAGAGCACAAACACAAAAACAATCTTTAACAAAACCGTTTCGCTAAGAGATAACTGGAAGAAGCGCTAGCTTTTCTTTTCAACACCCTTTAGTTTTTCTCTTTCAGCTGCTTTTTTCATTTCTTCACCAATTTGATTACTTGCTGTAAATGAAGCAACCATATTGTTTAGCATTTCTGACCCAGCTTGAGGAGAGTTTGGCATTAATATAAGGTTGCTATTACTAGCAGACCCAACTGACTGAAGAGTGTCATAATGTTGAGTTACAACAATTAGCGCAGAAGCCTCTTGCGAATTAATATCCACATTGTTTAACACCTTCACTGAGTCTTCAAGGCCTCTTGCAATTTCTCTTCTCTGATCCGCAATACCCTGCCCTTGTAATCTTTTGCTTTCCGCCTCTGCCTTTGCCCTCTCAACTATTAAAATTCTTTGAGCATCACCTTCAAATTGCGCTGCAACCTTTTCTCTTTCAGAGGCGTTAATTCTGTTCATAGACTCTTTTACTTGAGCGTCAGGGTCAATGTCAGTTACGAGGGTTTTTATAATATCAAAACCATAGTTCTTCATCGCCTCGTTTAACTCTCCTTTGACAGCTATTGCTATATCGTCTTTCTTTTCAAAAACATCATCTAAAATCATTTTAGGCACTTCAGCTCTTACCACATCAAAGACATAAGAAGTGATTTGATCTTGAGGAAAATCAAGCTTATAAAAAGCATCATAAACCTTGTCTTTTATTACCTTAAATTGAACCGAAACTTTGATTTTTACAAAAACATCATCTTTAGTTTTTGTTTCAACCACAACGTCTAGTTGTTGGATTCTTAAGCTTAGCCTTCCAGCTACTCTGTCTATTATAGGTATTTTAAGTTGCAAACCAGACTGACGAGTGCTGACAAACTTTCCAAACCTTTCTACAACCGCAGCTGTTTGCTGCTTAACCATAAAAAACGTTCCCATAAGCAACAGCAACCCTATAGGAAACATTATAGCATAAAATATCATCTTCTTTTTTTTAAAATTAACATTAATAGGTGCAAGCTTTTTGCTAGCGACATAAAGATAAATCTTTTTAACTGCAGAAAAGAAAGTTTAATATTAAGAATATGTTAAACTATAGGGTTTTTATAAAACCTGAAATTCTGTTGCAGGACTCTTTTATACCAACAGACGAGATTATAAAACTAATGTCTAGCCCTGACAAGGAGCCAACCATGGCCATCCGCAGCGGCATCATTATTTCGCGCATTTTAATATTTTTTTCACTTTTAGAGGCTTCTTCACAATACTCATGAAGCCTGCCTTTTATATCTTCAACATCTTCTGAGCAGGACCCTAGTATTTCTAAAAGGTTTTCCAAGACAGCTTTGGTGTTGGTTGATACAGCCTTTTTTCTTCCCTCCTCGTCATATGTTTTAGGGGGCTCGTAAAAACAGCGACACACGCCCCACAAATCGCTCAGCGTGTTGGAGCGCTCTTTCGCAATGCTTAGAATCTCTATGCTTTTTTCTTTTGAAAGACCCTCGGTGTTGCACCCAAAACCAGTCAAAAGCTCTAGCAATTCTTCGCCAGATTTTTTTTGCAAGTGCTTGAGATTGAACCACTTAAGCTTTTCAAAATCAAACTGAGCGCCTGCTGAGGAGATTTTTGAAATATCAAAACCCTTTACAAGCTCCTCCAAAGTATACAGCTCTTTTTCATTTCCAGGCCCCCAGCCTAGCATAGCCATAAAATTTATAAGCGCTTCGGGAAGTATGCCCTCTTCTTTGTAGCCGTTTATTCTGCTTTCTTTTCCCCACGCCATCGGATAGACGGGAACACCAGCTTTTTCGCCAGAACGCTTACTAAGCTTTCCTTTTCCAGACGGACTTAATATTAAGGGAATGTGAGCAAACAAAGGCTTTTTCCAACCAAAAGCCTCATAAAGCAAACAATGAAGCGCCAACGAAGGCAGCCACTCCTCACCTCTTATTACATGTGAAATTTTCATTAGATGGTCATCTATAACATTGGCTAGGTGGTACGTAGGCGTACCGTCAGATTTATACAGAATTTTGTCGTCAAGCAGGCTAGACTCAACCTCAACAATCCCCCGTATTAAATCTGTTGTTTTGATTGTTTGGTTTTCTGGACACTTGAAACGAACAACATATGGCTCAGCGCTATTTAAAAGCTCTTGGGTTTTTTCTTTAGAAAGCGAAATAGAGTTTTTAAGCTTTAATCTGTTGTGCCAGTTGTATATAAATGTTTTTCCTCTTTTTTGATGGTCTTCTCGATGATGATCTAGAACCTCTTCAGAATCAAAAGCGTAATAAGCAAGGCCTTTGTCTATTAGCGCTTGAAGGT
>SGZI01000040.1 GCA_004213965.1 Flavobacteriales bacterium | reverse complement strand
TGATCTGATTGATCTCCTCCCATTTTATCATTCATTTTTTGTACAGCAGAATTGTTACAAGAAAATATGAGGCCAAATACTACTGAAAGAGCTAAGATTAATTTAAATTTTTTCATGTTTTTGGGTTTTTATAATTGACTATAAATATATATAAAAAAGAAAAGACCCACTAAATAAGTGAGTCTTATAATATGTGACCTCGGCAGGATTCAAACCTGCAACCTCTTGAGCCGTAATCAAGTGCACTATTCAGTTATGCTACGAGGCCATTTTAAATGTGCCGACAAATTTAAATAATATTAAAAGGAAAAGAATACTATCTAACTAAAATTTTCCAATTAATATTCTTAGATTTTAATATATATATGCCAGGATTTAAGTCTTGATGAAGAATAGATGTCCTATATTGATTATATAAAGTATTAATTTTTATCTCTTGACCATTAATATTATATAGCTTAAAAGTTTCATTTCCATTTGTATTAATAATTTCAATTGATTGGTCTGAATAGATTGGATTAGATACAAGTTTTAATTTAGGTAGTTCTAAATCAATAGTTGAGAGTGAAGATTCAAAATATGCTGCTCCATAATTGAAGCTTTCTACACCTACTACACTGCCAATAAAACGACCAGGCATATCATCAATATATGGATGTATTCCTCCCCATATTCTTGAAAGACTACATTGGTCTGATGCATCTCTATATGATGCCCATTGTAATTTAATGTCTTGACTTGGGCCTTCCTCAAATACTAAAAATTCATTTTCTCTTGCTATGTATTCTCCCATTCCTCCAGGGAAATATGGACTTCCTGTAAATAGTGTTATGGATTCTGCTGCAGCTCTTGAATATGTGGAATGACCAGAAACATATCCAGCGAAATTTGGAGTTACAAAAGTAGGTCTCTGATAAGGCCACCACTCATCTGCAAGAATCCAGCCTACACCAGCCTGATCTTCAAAAGGGTTTTGAATATAATCATGACCTCTCCAGGTGTATAGTTTTATCTTGCCTATATTCTCATTTGACTCTCCAGCAAGCTGATCACCTTGATTAACAATTTCAATATATCCATCTATTAAAGGAAGACCATTTGAGTTATAATTAGAAAGTGTTTCATCTGTGCTTTGACCAAGATCAGCCATATATCTAATGGCTGATATAGGTCTAACATAATCATACCACCCCTTTATTCCCCATGCTGTAATAGCAGCATCATGCATTACGCCGCCCATAATAAAATATGATTTTACATCCCATTCTAAATTTGATAATACATCTCCAGAACCCTGAAATTTTTTCTCTAATAATGGATTATCACTTATGCTATTAAGTAGTACAAACCAATGGCCTGGTGGAGTTTCAGAATCTGGCCCATCTGCCCAAAATTCTGCCAAAACTCTAGTATAATCTCCTCTAAGAACTTCTTGGGTTTCATAAGATTGATTAGTGACTGGATTTGAATTATATCCCATTCCACTATCACCTCCATTATAATAGTCATAAAAAGAATTATATTCTGACAAATTTTCTGGATAAGATTCTTCTGAAACATTTCCAATACTATTTGGAGATATATCCCAAATTATTCCATCATCTTTTGATAAATGAGAGCCCCAAATGGAAACCATTGCAAAAGAGTTAATATAATCTTCATCTGTTTCTTGATTTTCATCAAGTTCAGGAGGAATTCCAGGATCATGATACACATTATATATATTACCATCTCTAGTAAAAGTTGTCATATCAGCTTCATTTAATCCGAAGGGGTTTACATTACCCCATTCAGCACCCAAAAATTCTGGAGTATTTTCCTCCAATATATTTCCACTTTGATCAATGAACACATTTAACGAGAGTGGTTGCCATCTATTAGGATTAACCATTGAATTACCACTAAATATTGGAACTAAAGGTTCATTTACAGGTTGATAATATTGGTTTTCATAATCAGCCTCTTCCATTGATCCATCCTGAAGTCCATATGAAATATAGTTTTCTGCAATATAATTTCCTAAATCAATTGGATCTTCATTATTGTTTTCAATATTATAATTCTCTATATTATAATTTAATAGATTCATTAAGGTATTACACTTAGATAATATTAATGAATAGTTAGGTGACTCAGAAAATCTGTGTGTTATTATTCTATAGGCAGCATAACTTATTGATGCTCTACTATTTTCAAATTCAGATAAGGAATTACTAAATCCATCAAATGGAGCTTCATATCCGTGAACTAAATTACCTATTAAATATGGGTTACCTTTGTTATTAACTATAGACCAAGCATCATACATGGCAGCGCTGGTATGAAATAAATTTCTTGCATGTACAGTAGGTCTTGCTAAATCATTCCTTATCGCCTCAAGCAGCACCTCATTCCATAATCTTGCTATAGAATAATTAGATTCCTGGTCAGTTGATAACTCAATTATAACATTATAATCTACAACATTGCTACTACAACTATCATTTGATCCGACAATCGTTAGAGACCCTTCAGAATCAATATCCCAAATTACTTCAATTGTATTAGTTCCTTGTCCCTGAACTATGGTTCCGTTTATTATATTCCATAAATAATTTGAGGAATTAGAATCAGTATAAGTATAAGAATAAGTGTCTAAAGGATTCACTACTTGAGGGCCAGTTAATTCTCCACTTTCAAGGTATTCACATGTATTATTGTTAACTGTTGCATCAGGATTATAGCTGCATGAATTAGCATCTGTGCATCCAGGAATTTTATTAGCTGTATTATTGTTAATTACTTGTATTCCTTGCCCTTCAACAATTTTCACAGTTGAATTTGCATTTATATTATTATATGTCTCAACACCTGTATTAGGCCATGTAACAGAAATTGAATTAACCATAGTGGCATCATTAAGACCAAAGTGTAGTGATTGTAATGATTGATGCTGGAACCCTGATCCATTATAAAGTCTAGTCTGTTGGTGATTATTATTATCTTCAATTAAAACAACTGCTCCTAAACCATCTCTGTTTGAAATAGTTCCTTCTAGATGAATCTTAAGCCATGATCCAGATATGTCATTTGTAAAATAAGTGTCAATGGATTTGTTTTCATAAAAATCTAAACTAGAGCTAATATTTGTTACTATTAAGTCTAGATCACCATCGTTATCGTAGTCAAATGAATTAACTGATCTACTATTTGTTTCTGTAATTGACTCATCTGTAAATGAAGCATGTTGAAATTTTATTTCATCAGGATATGAAACACTTTCAAAATACTCATTGTTTTCATCAAATAGAAAGCCATTTGCTATGTATAAATCCTCAAAACGATCATGAGTAAAATCAGTAAAAATCGCACCCCATGCCCAGTTTGTATCATATATATTTACCTCCTCCGATAAATTAATAAATTCCTCCTGACTATCTAACTCATTTACATAAAAACTGTTTTGTTTAATATTCGTAACCAAAAAATCAATATCTAAGTCATTATCATAATCGCATGTTGCAAGACCCATTCCATCAAATGGATCCAATACTTGGTATAATTCTGCTTGATTAATGAATCCACTGCCTTCTTGATTAATTAATAGCATATTGTTTTGATCAAAATCGTTAGCTATATAGATGTCTGGATACTGATCTTCATTGACATATAAGCTTATTGCTGAAAAACTGTTAGCATTTTCAATAACTGAACTTAAGTCAACCAATTCAAAGGTTTCATTTCCTAAATTTCTATATAGTTTGTTTGGTGAATTTGGATGATAATCCGAAAGAAAAATATCTAGTAGTCCATCTAAATCATAATCTAACCAAAGAGCTCCTGTAATGTAGCATTTTTCACAATATACTTGAAAACCAGCTGATTCAGTTACATTAGAAAAACTGCCATCACCGTTATTCTTATACAATTCACTTTGAATTGAATTTCCTAAAAATAGATCTGGATATCCATCATTATTAAAATCCCCCCAAGAAGCGGAAAGCCTGTCTCCAAAATAAAATCCTGACTGAAGATCTATTTCATGTTCTAAATTTTGATTAATCCCAGTTGCAGCAGTTACATCAATAAAATTTCCATTATTAGTGTTCTCTAATAATCTACTATCATTGTTATTATCTGAATGATAACTTACTAAAAATATATCTAAGTCCCCATCCTGATCATAATCTGCGACAGCTATTCCATTATTGTTATAATATTGATTAAGGTCTGTTATAGAAGAAGCATCTCTAAATTGCTGAGAATAACTGCTCAAAAACAAAAAATATATTAGGAATAAAAGATTTATTCTCATGTTTATTTGATGATTTATATTTCACAGTCCATATCTATTCCGCAGCATTGAGGTGATTTAATTTTCCCTTCACAACTTGGACAACTAGATATTTGAACCTTTGTTCCATCATCTAATGTTAAATGGCCATTGACAAGAGGCTGATTACACTTTGCGCAACTTGCATTAACAGACATTCCACATTTATTACATTTATAAGTTTCCATAATGTATTTTTTTAATTTTTTCTATCTGTAAAATTTTCATTTTTCTTTTGCTTAAATCTATTAATTATAACTACAATTAATAGTATGGCTCCAATGGCGTAAAAGATAATACTTAACATTTAATTATTTTAGTGTTACGGCTGTTCCATATGCTAATACTTCAGAGGCAGCCTGAGTTATAACTGATGTCGTAAACCTAACGTTAACTATAGCGTCAGCTCCTAGTCTAGTTCCATCATTTACCATTCGTTCCAATGCCTGTTCTCTAGCATCAGCCTGAAGTTTAGTGTATTCTTCAATTTCACCACCTACTAGATTTTTTAGACCGGCAAGTATATCTCTTCCGACATTTCTAGTCCTAACAGTAGATCCTCTAGCAATTCCTTTTACTTGATTTATTTCTCTATTAGGTATTGTTTCTGTAGTTGATAGTATCATGATAATTATTTTATTTATTAATAAAGTTATAAAATTAATTCTTGGTGTCAATCTTAAACATTGAGGACAACAATATAATAGGATGCCATGATTTTGATCTACTACAATAAATCGAATGTTGTGTGCTTTTTGGCTCAAAAAGATCATTAGATATTCCCATTTTGATTATTTGATCTTTTGGTATGTCATTACCATTCCCCCCAGTACTAATTAAGTTAGATGAGTAATCAACTTTTGTGACTGGAACATTCTTAAAACCTAATTCTTTTAATGCAAAATATCTGTGATGACCATCAATTATTACATGTGTTTTATGACAACACAAAATTGAAGAAATTATATAATATTCGTCAAACGATTTTATGAACTTAGTTAATTTAGTCTTCTTTTTTTTAATTATTTTTTCATGGGGATTTAATAAGTTAATATCTATTAGCTCAACCCCTTTAATTATATCAGTGTCAAATTCAATTGAATACATTTTTAATATTTTCTTGTAAAGATAAAAAACTTTAAATCCCGATAATAATTATATTTTTGTATTATCATTATTATAAAATTGAAAAATGGGCTCAATCATTCTAACTATATATTTCTTAGCGGTATTTATTTTCTTTATTTATAGTCTTCAGTACAAAGACAAGATTGATAAAATATTAACTGAAAATTTTAAAATAAGCACATTTAATGCATTATGGCTCGCATATATAGAAGGATTAATTATTGGTGGGTTTTCTATTTGGCTTATTTTATAAAAAGTATTATTAAAATGAAGTTTTATCTAAGTAAACTGCCAGTAATTAGCATTGGTATTTTCTATATATTTTGCCTTATTGCAGCATATTTTTATCCTGGATCTGAAAAGGAAATAATTAATTTTAAATCAGAAAATTATTCATTTACGCATAACTTTTTAAGTGAATTAGGTTGTCTTAAAACTAATACTGATGAAATCAATCCCGAAATTATACAAGCTGATAATACAATTTCTATGTTGTTTTTTAATTCAGGACTAATACTAATTGGGCTTACTATTAGTTTATTTTATTTAAATTTTAAAAATATTTTTAATCATATAAAAGATAATAAGGCTTGTAGATCATTATCATTAATTACTAGCTATATTGGATTTATAGCAGGAATAATGTTTTCTGGGGTTGGATTTGTTCCTGATGATCTTAGTTTTGAATGGCATGTTTTTTTTGCTAATGGAGCATTCTTATTATTGTTTTTTGTTTCAATATTTCATACTCTGACAATTTATTATTCTAATAATATAAATAATATATACTCTGTAGGATATCTAATTTTTACTATATGCCTACTTTTCTATGTGTATTTAATATTTTATGGCCCTCAAATTAATCCTTATACAAATTTTACTGAAAAACAATTGATTCTTCAGGTAGTTTCACAGAAAATAATAGTTATTGTTTTTACTTTTTCTATGTTAAGTCAGGTCATAGCATTGAATAGATTTTTAATTTATAGAAAATAGTAATTATCTTTGCATAAACTATTGTAAATGAATATTCAACAACTATATACAAGTTGTTTATCACAAGGGGCATATTATATTTCTTCTGAGGGTGAAGCAGCAATCATTGATCCTCTTAGAGAAACCCAACAATACATTGACAAAGCTAATAGTGATAAAGTCCAAATAAAGTATGTTTTTGAGACTCACTTTCATGCTGATTTCGTTTCTGGTCATGTTGATTTAGCCAGAAAAACAAATTCTAAAATTGTATATGGGCCAAGTGCTGAAACTGATTATCCATGTCATATTGCAAAAGATCAAGAAGAATTTACAATAGGTAAAATAAAAATTAAAGCAATTCATACTCCAGGTCATACTCCTGAATCTACTACATATCTTCTAATTGATGAAAACGGAAATAATCATGCTATTTTCACGGGAGATACATTATTTATAGGAGATGTAGGTAGACCTGATTTAGCTATAGCAAAGGGCATAACTAAAGAAGAGTTAGCTGGTAAACTTTATGATTCACTAAGGAATAAAATCATGATTTTAGAAGATAATGTAATAATATATCCTGCGCATGGAGCTGGTTCAGCTTGTGGAAAAAACATGAGCGATGATACATTTAGTACACTAGGTGAACAAAAAAAATCAAATTATGCCTTAAGAGAAGATATGACTAAAGAAGAATTTGTTAAAGAATTATTGGAAGGAATGCCTCCTCCCCCAAGTTATTTTAAGCAAAATGCACTATTAAACCAAAAAGGATATAATAATTTTGATGAAGTTCTTGAAAAATCTAAAAAAGCGCTAAGTATTGATGAGTTTAAAAACAGTATGATTTCAGAAAATAGTTTAGTATTAGATGTTAGAACTCAAAAAGAATTTATAAAAAAACACATTCCAAATTCATTATTTATTGGCCTAAATGGAAGTTTTGCTCCCTGGGTTGGCACATTAATCAAGGATGTGCATAGACCAATTCTTCTAATAGTAGAAAAAGGAAAGGAAGAAGAAGCTATTACTAGACTTTCAAGAGTTGGGTGTGATAATTGTATTGGTTATTTAGAAGGTGGAATAAAAACATGGGAAAAAAGTGGAAATCCAACAGCTAATTTAGAATCAATATCTGCAAATGAATTTATTGAGACATTAAAACTTAATAAAATAAATATTCTAGATGTAAGAAAAGTTTCTGAATTTGAAAACCAACATATTGAAGGTTCAATTAATTTTCCACTTGGTCAAATACAAGAGAATATTAGTGAAATTAACTCAAAAGAAAGATTACATGTTCATTGTGCAGGAGGATATAGATCAGTTATAGCTATATCAATTCTTAAAGCAAATGGATTTGATAATTTAATAGATATTTCAGGAGGATTTAATGAAATTAAAAAAACTGACCTGAATGAAAATTGTTATAGGTCTGGATTAGTTATTAATGATTAAATTGAACTAATTATCTTATTAAAATCATTAGCACTTAAAGAAGCTCCTCCAATTAATCCACCATCTACATCATCTAAAGAAAAAATATCTTGAGAATTTTCTGGTTTTACACTTCCGCCATATAATATGCTTATTGAATTAGCCAACTCCATCGAATATCTATCCGCAATATTTTTTCTAATCATTGAATGCATTTCTTGTATTTGGACCAATGATGCTGTTTCTCCAGTTCCAATAGCCCAGACTGGCTCATACGCTAACACTATTTTTCTCCATGACTCATCCTTTAAATGAAACAAACTATTATTTATCTGATTAAATATTACTTCGAAATGCTTATTATTTCTTCTATCCTCTATTTCTTCCCCAATACAAAAAATAACTTTCATAGACGAAGAAAGCCCCATGTCAACTTTTAATTTTAGTTCACTATCAGTCTCCTTAAAATATTTTCTTCTCTCACTATGACCTATAATAACTGTATTAATTCCTATACTTTTTAGCATTTGAGCAGATACCTCACCAGTATAAGCCCCGCTATCAGAAAAATGCATATTCTGAGCTATAACTTCAATTTTTGATTTTGACAACAAATCTTGTGCTATAGATAAATTAGTGTGTGCTGGAGCAATCATAACAGTTGCATCTACTTGATTAAATTTTATTAAATCACCTATAAGACTTCTGGTCTGATTAGAATCATTATTCATTTTCCAATTACCCGCAACTATTTTTTCTCTACTCATAATTAAAGTTTTTAGTTTAGTTTAACTCTTGGGTCTAACCAAGCATATATAATATCTACTAATATATTTATAATTATAAACATGAATGCTATAACTATTACAGATCCCATAATTACAGGTAAATCTAAATTATTAAGAGCATTAACAATTTCTTTTCCTAATCCATTCCAGCCAAAAATATATTCAACAAATACTGCTCCGGCTAATAATGATGCAAACCAACCTGAAACGGCAGTTACAACAGGGTTTAATGAGTTCTTAATTGCGTGATCTTTAATTACACTGTATTCTGAAAGTCCTTTTGCTCTAGCTGTCCTAATATAGTCCTGATTTAAAACATCTAATAATTCATTTCTCATTAACTGACTAATCACTGCTAAAGGCCTAATTCCTAGAACAATTGCTGGGAGCAATAAGTTCTTTAACTTAATACTATAGTTTTCTCCAAAGTCATCTAATTCATATAAACTTCCAGTCATTTCTAGATTAGTATATTCATTTAGTACATAACCGAAAAACCATGCAAACAATATTGCACTAAAAAAGGATGGCAAACTCATTCCTACAACGCTGATTAGTTGAATAGCCTTATCAATATAACTATCCTTAAGAACAGCTGAAATTATCCCCAATAATATTCCTAAAATAATTGCAATTATTATTGCTGAAATTGCCAAAACAATAGTATTAGGCAAAGTATTTTTAATGATATCACTAACTTTTTTACCCTGCATTGTAAATGAGGTTCTCAAGTAAGGAAATTTTAAAACTATAGTAAAAGAACTAAGATCCATCAATTCAAATGCTGAATATTTATTTTCTTTTAAAAAAGTGTAATTTTCTTCTTGTTTAGAATGAAAAGAAATAGGAGATAAATCATTTAAGTAGTACAAATATTGAGTGTCTAATGGCTGATCAAACCCATACTTTTTTTTGATATTAAGTAATTGTTCTGAATTTTCATTCTGTCCTAACATCATCTGTGCTGGATCTCCTGGGAGGACATTAAAAAGAAAGAAAATTAATGTAATTACTCCAAATAGAGTAAGCAAGGAATATATAAATCTATTAAATAGAAAATTAGTCAAATTTAATTTTGTTAAAATCGTTGTAATGCCACTTGTTGATAATAGTACCTGACTTAATTTCTAATGCACCAGGATTAGATCTAATTATCGTCTTTAAAGCGGTTTCATCACATGTATAAAAATCAAACTCAAAACCAAACTGCTCCTTGACTTCAAGTTGTTTGTCAATTCCTGAGGCCGTTATCCCTATTACCTTATATCCC
>SGZI01000004.1 GCA_004213965.1 Flavobacteriales bacterium | reverse complement strand
AAAATCGTTTACTGTTCCCAAGAGTGTAGGGCTAGTAAAACCCCCTCCAGAATCAGATAATTCTAGATAAAAAGCATTATTTGACGCTGCTGACAAGTTTGAAGGATTATCAAGAACAAATACCCCAGTTGGATTAATGTGCAATGACACACCAGAGCCAGGGTTATATGTTTGAGAATCATCAAATCTAACTAAATCAATACTCTGAGAAAAACAGATAATTGAAAATAGAAATAACAGTACAGTTGATAATATTTTTTTCATCTAAAAAAATTAGTTGCCAAATATACAAAATATTATATTAATATGGTTAAGTAACTCATTATCAATAATTTATAAAATGCATTTCGAGCCATTTAAAAACTCTTAGATGTTGTAATGTATATTATAATAAATTATCTATAGCTTCTGTGTAAGTTTCTTTTGGAGCAACCCCTACTTGTCTAGCAACAACTTCTCCATTATGAAAAACTAAAACAGTAGGTATATTCCTTACACCATATTTAGCAGCATATTCTTGATTAGAATCTATATCTACTTTTCCAACAACTGCTTTTTCAGAATAGTCGTTGCTAATTTCTTCTATAACTGGTCCTACCATTCTACATGGGCCGCACCAAGCTGCCCAAAAATCTACTAGTACTGGTTTATCGCTTTTGAGAACTACTTCCTCAAAATTTGCATCTGTGATTTCTAACGCCATTTGAATAAAATTTTATCATACTAAATTAATTAATCTTAATGAATTTACAGTGCAGATTAATTTAATTTATAATATATTTTTTCTTTATCTAATAATTCCAATAATTCAGGTGAAATATTAATCTTATTTTTACTAGTTTTCATGGCAATTTTAATCTTTTCTTCTTCATCATAAACAACAAAACTTAGATTATGATCTCCTTTATGCTTTACTAATAGTTGCTTAATTTCCTTTACCTTATTTTCCTTAATATCATCTAGATTTAGTTGTATAGATAATTTTCTGGCAAATGATTTAACTACATCCTGAAGAAGTTTAAAATTTCTATACTGAATTCTAGGATCCCCTACTATTCCAGTTTCCTTATTTTTCCATCCTTCAACTACTGCCGTTTTAATATGAATGAAATTATTTAGAATTAATAAATGTTTATATTTAAGATAATCCTCTCCAAAAATTCTAAATTCAAAAGAGTCTACATAATCTTCTAAAGTAAATGAAGCCCATCCCTTGCCCTGGCGACTAACCCTATGTTCTAAATCAGTTATTACTCCTGCAATTGTTAATTCTTTTCCTATAAATTCCTTTGGTGACTTAAACATTGACACATTACCATTGCAGAATGCTTCCATTTCTACCCTAAAGTCATCTAGAGGGTGTCCAGATATATATATGCCTATAACTTCTCTTTCTTTACTAAGTTTTTCAATTGTATCCCATTTTTTTGTTTCAGGTATTTCTAATTCAGAAACCTGAATATCTGATGAGTTTTCAAATAAGCTAACTTGGGCTGAGTTTTTATTTGCCTGAAATTTTCCTCCATGCCTAATTATTTTTTCAATGAAAGTAATTCCATCTCCTATATCATTAAAATACTGAGCTCTATGGATGGAATTAAAACAATCAAAACCTCCTGCTGAAGCAAGACCATCAAAAGCTTTTTTATTTGCTGCTCTTAAATCAACTCTTTTTGAAAGATCAAATATTGATTTATAGTTTCCATTTTTTTTCCTTTCAGAGACAATTGCATTCACAGCAGATGCACCTACTCCTTTAATTGCTCCCATACCAAACCTAATGGCATTATCCTTATTAACAGCAAACTTGTAATAGGATTCATTTATGTCTGGCCCTAGTACATCTAATTTCATTCTTTTGCATTCACCCATAAAAAAAGTAATAGATTTTATATCCTTCATATTATTGGATAATACAGAGGCCATATACTCAGCAGGATAATTTGCTTTCAAATATGCTGTTTGGTAAGCAATCCATGCATAACAAGTAGAATGAGATTTATTAAATGCATAACTAGCAAAGGCCTCCCAATCCTTCCAGATTTTATCAATTTTATTTGTGTTTAATCCTTTTTTCTTTGCATTCTCAAGAAACTTAGGTTTCATTTTATCTAGAACATCTTTTTGTTTTTTACCCATTGCCTTTCTAAGAATATCCGCTTGACCTTTTGTAAAATCACCTAGTTTTTGAGATAAAAGCATTACTTGCTCCTGATAAACAGTAATTCCATAGGTTTCATTAAGGTATTCCTCCATTTCTGGTAAATCATATACAATTTTTTCATCTCCATGCTTTCTTCTAATAAAACTTGGAATATATTCCATAGGGCCAGGTCTATAAAGAGCATTCATAGCAATTAAATCATCGAAAACAGTAGGTTTTAAATCTTTTAAATGTTTTTGCATTCCTGGTGATTCATACTGGAATATGCCTACTGTATCACCATTTTGAAATAATTTAAAAGTTTTTTCATCATCAAGAGGGAAATTATCTGGATCTAAAACTATTCCATACTTTGCTTTTACAATCTTTACAGTGTTTTTAATCAGGGTTAATGTCTTTAGACCTAAAAAATCCATCTTAAGTAATCCTGCCTGTTCAACAACGGCATTGTCAAATTGTGTGACATTAAGTGCTGAATCTTTTGCAGTTGCTATTGGAACAAAATTGGTTATATCATCAGGAGTAATAATAACTCCACAAGCATGAATACCTGTATTCCTAAGTGATCCTTCTAAGACTCTTGCTTGTTTTATAGTTTCTGATTCAAGATTTTCAGAATTAGCAACCATTAATAACTGATTTATTCTTTCAAGGTCATCAGGCCTGAATTTATTTCTTAATTCCTTTTGATTTGTCTCAAATATAGTACTGAGTTTTGCCATATTTGGAACTAATTTTGCTAGTCTATCTGCATCATTTAAAGGCAAGTCTAATACTCTTGCAGTATCTCTAATAGAAGATTTTGCTGCCATTGTACCATAAGTAATAATTTGGGCTACTTGACTTTCTCCATATTTTTCAATTACATACTCAATAACCTTATTCCTTCCCTCATCATCAAAATCAATATCAATATCTGGCATACTAATTCTGTCAGGGTTAAGGAATCTCTCAAAAAGTAGATCATATTTTATTGGATCAATATTTGTTATCCATAAACAATATGCGACAACTGAACCTGCTGCAGATCCTCTGCCAGGACCTACAGAAACATTCATTTCACGTGCCTTCTTTATAAAATCTTCAACAATTAAAAAATATCCTGGATATCCAGTATTTTTTATAGTATTTAATTCAAAATCTATCCGCTCCTCTAAATCAGAAGATATTTTACCATATCTCTTTTTAGCTCCTAAATAGGTTAAATGTCTTAAATAATTATTCTCTCCCCTTTTTCCTCCATCTTTTTCATCTTCAGCATCTATATATTCTATAGGAATATCAAATTTTGGTAATAAAACCTGATTAGAAAGTGTATATTCTTCAATCTTATCTACCACTTCCATTATGTTTTTTATTGCCTCTGGTACATCAGAAAAAAGCTCTTTCATTTCATCAGAAGATTTGTAAAAATATTCCTGATTAGGAAGTCCATATCTAAATCCTCTTCCTCTTCCAACTGGCGTAGAAAGTTTCTCTCCTTCTTTAATACAAAGCAAAATATCATGAGCATCTGCTTCAGATTTTTCTTTATAATAGCTATTGTTTGTCGCAACAATTTTAACTTTATGATTCTTAGAAAAACCTATAAGAATTTTATTAACTAAGTCTTCATCTTCCTGACCATGTCGCATTATCTCAATATATAGGTCATCTTTAAAAATTTTCTTCCACCAAACAAGAGCTTCTTCAGCACTTTTCTGGCCAATATTTAATATTTTATTAGGAATTTCCCCCATTAGATTACCTGTAAGAACAATAATGTCATCCTTATATTTTTCAACTAATGTTCTATCTATTCTTGGGACATAGTAAAACCCCTTTGTATAGGCAATAGATGAGAGTTTTGCAAGATTGTTATATCCATTCTTATTTTTTGCTAAGAATAAAATTTGATATCCATTATCTCTGTGATTTTTATTAAGATGGTCTTCACATACATGAAATATACATCCTACTATAGGTTTAATTTTTTGCTTTTCTCCTTCACTATTTTCTTTTTGGTCATTAACAGATTTGTTGTGTTTTTGTATTTCATTAACAAACCTAAAGGCCCCCATCATATTAGCATTATCTGTTAATGCCACTGCAGGCATATTCATTTCACTCGTAACTCCGACTAAATCTCCAATACTCATTGTTGATTGCAATACAGAGAATTGACTATGATTATGAAGATGAACAAATTGAATGTCATTTAAATCTGAAGAAATTTCCTTTTTAACATCAGGAGTCAAATCTTCATCTGATATTTTTTTTAGTTTTTCAGATTTTTTCTTAAGATTTATATGCTTAATTCCTGCTTGCTCAATTTTTTTTGAATTTTTACTTATATATCTTTCAAAATAATCAGTTGTTACATCAAGTTGATCTTCAGAAAATCTTTTAATTCTAATTAATTCTAAAAAACATCTTGCTGTAGCCTCAACATCTGCAGTAGCATTATGTGCCTCTTTAAAAGATGTTTTAAATAAAAATTCATGTAGCTCAATTAGAGTTGGAAGCTTGAACTTACCTCCACGACCTCCGGGCAATTCACAAAGCAAAGCAGTGTCTTCTGTACAAGTATCTAGTAGATTTGCATTTTTTAAAACATTATCTATACCTGTTCTATAAAATTCACATCCTATTACATTTATGTCAAAACTTATATTGTGACCTATAACAAATGAAGACTTTTGAAGAGATGAGTTAAATTTTTCTAGTACTATATGTAAATCCTCGCCTTCCTTAATTGCCAATTCTGTTGAAATACCATGAATTTTTTGTGATTCATATGGTATTTCAAAATCATTAGGTTTTATTAAATAGTTTTGATCCTCAATAAGCTGGCCCATATCATCATGGAGTTGCCAAGCAATTTGGACACACCTTGGCCAATTATCTGTATCTGTAATTGGAGCTTTCCAGTTTTTTGGTAAACCAGTAGTTTCTGTATCAAAAATTAAATACATGCTAGAAAAAAATCAAATAAATAATTTATTAATTCTCTGATTCAACAGAGATTGGAAGCCTATAAAAAACACCTTCAGAAATATTTAAATTATACTCTCCCGTCTCATTATAAGCATCAAAATTAAAAGTGCCTGATATAGTATTTTCTTCAGAATTAAATTCTTCAATAATTATTTCGCCATCACTTAAATGAGCAATACTTGCTATTCCATTATACATTGTAGAATAAAACAAAGTATCTTGAAATACTCCAACTGAAACCTCCGAGCTCCCTAAATTATTCGCACCAACTTCTAATAAGGGAACATACATTGTCAATGTTCCTGAAAGATTATTTCCAGTGATTATTGTTCCGTTAGAATCTGTTATTATTGAGAATGAACTTGCTTCCCAAAACTGAACTCCATTTACATGTGCCTGAAATGCAGGTATTCTATCTTCAATATTGTCTTCACAACTACTAAAGATTAAAAGGCATACTAATAGATATTGAAATTTATTCATATAGAAAAAAATTAACCTTATAAATGTAAAACAAAAAAATAAAACATTTAGTTAAGAATTAGAAAATTATCTTATATTTGCCCACTCATTAATAACCGGGGTCGAGAACCTCAAAAATTAATTAATTATGTCTGTAAAAATAAGACTTCAAAGACACGGTAAAAAAGGCAAACCATATTACTGGATTGTTGCCGCTGATTCAAGATCAAAAAGAGATGGTAAATATTTAGACAAATTAGGATTCTACAATCCTAATACTAATCCTGCTACTATTGAAGTAGATATGGAAAAATCCATCGAATGGCTTAAAAATGGTGCACAACCAACTAAAACTGCTAGAAATATTCTTTCATATAAAGGTATAATGCTAAAACATCACCTGTTAGGTGGTGTTGCAAAAGGAGCTTTTACTGAAGAAGAAGCTGAAAAGCGCTTTAATGTATGGATAGAAGAAAAAAGCAAGAAAGTTGATGATAAGCAACAAAGGCTAAACAAAGAAGAAGAAGAGAGAAAGGCTAAGGCATTAGAAAATGAGAAACTAGTAAATGAAGCTAGAATAAAAGCTCAAAATGAGGCTCCTGCTGAAGAGGCTCCTGCTGAAGAGGCTCCTGCTGAAGAGGCTCCTGCTGAAGAGGCTCCTGCTGAAGAGGCTCCTGCTGAAGAGGCTCCTGCTGAAGAAGCACCTGCTGAAGAGGCACCTGCTGAAGAAGCTCCTGCTGAAGAGGCTCCTGCTGAAGAAGCACCTGCTGAAGAAGCTCCTGCTGAAGAAGCACCTGCTGAAGAAGCACCTGCTGAAGAGGCACCTGCTGAAGAAGACACAGCTAAAGAAGAATAATTAATTCTACAAATTAATTTATAAATTTATTCCTACAAACATTTTATTGTAGCCAAAAGCTATGGAATTAAAAGATTGTTTTTATTTAGGAAAAATTACAAAGAGGTATAGCTTTAAGGGTGAGCTTATAATTAGTTTAGATACTGATGAACCTGAAATATATAAGAATTTAAAATCAGTATTTATAAATATAAATGGAAGGCTTATCCCCTACTTTATTGAAAAATCTAAATCTCAAAAAAAATCTACATTAAGAGTAAAGTTCGAAGATATTAATTCTGAAGAGGAAGCCCTTTTTATAATTAATAAAGAAGTTTATTTACCATTAGATAATTTACCTAAATTAAAAGGGAAAAAATTCTATTATCATGAGATTATAGGCTACAATGTAGTGGATGCAAATCATGGAAATATTGGACTAGTTGTAAAAGTGGAAGACAAAACATCACAAAGCATTTTTATTGTTAAAAATACTGGAAAAGAAATTTTAATCCCTGTTAATGATAATATAATTCAAATGATAAACAGGAAAAATAAAACAATACATATAACTGCTCCAAATGGACTAATTGACTTATATTTAAATTAATTATGAATAAAATTTTTATAGATTCTGATATTACAAAGGCTGAGACATTGCCTGCATCATTTTATAAAAATTCTGAGACTTTTGAACTTTTAAAAGATAAATTATTTTTAAAATCCTGGCAATGGATTGGTGATGAAAATGTTATTAATAAAAACTCTGTCTACCCAATAACCCTTTTAGAAAACTATCTTACAGAACCAATATTATTAACTAGGTCAGAAGATAAAAAAATCAATTGTATAAGCAATGTATGTTCACATAGAGGTAATATTTTAATTGATGAACCTGTCACAGCCAAAAAAATAATATGTAAATATCATGGAAGAAGATTTAATAATGAAGGTAAGTTTGAATATATGCCAGAATTTGATAAAACATTAAATTTTCCTAGAGAATGTGATAATCTTCATAGATTTCCATTAATCAACTGGCATGGATTGCTTTTTGTTGGTTTAAATCCATCATTTGATTTAAATGATGTCTTAAATCAAATTGAAGATAGAATCGGATTCCTACCACTTAATAAATTGCTACTTCAAGGATCACTCTCAAAAAATTATGAAATAGATGCGCATTGGGCTTTATATTGTGATAATTATCTTGAAGGATTCCATGTACCATTTGTACATAAAGATTTAAATGAAGTTCTAGATTATGAAAATTATGATACAGAAATCTATGATTATTTTAATCTTCAAATTGGCTATGCATCTGGAGATGAAGATTGTTTTTCCTTTCCCAAAGACCATATAGATAGTGGAAAGAAAATAGCTGCATATTATTATTGGGTTTTTCCAAATCTAATGTTAAATATTTATCCTTGGGGAATATCAGTTAATCTAGTTAAACCTCAAGCCATTTCTCATACAAAAATTATTTTCAGATCATATGTCTTTGATAAATCTAAATTAAATATGGGTGCTAGCGGGGATTTAGATAAAGTTGAAATGGAGGATGAATATGTGGTTCAAAATGTTCAAAAAGGAGTAAATTCATCATTTTATAAAACAGGTAGATTTTCTCCAACTAAAGAAAAAGGAGTTCATCATTTCCATAATTTAATTTCTAATTTTATTAATAAGAAATAATTGTTTGAATAATTTTATTATAAAAAATATTTAAACTTAACTAAGCATTAACTAAATTTGCATTGCATAATATTTGTAATATGAAACAAGATATATTTCAAGCTCCAGACTATTATAACATAGATGAATTATTAACTGAGGAACACAAATTAATTAGAGATTCTGCTCGTGAATGGGTAAAAAAATCTGTTTCGCCAATAATTGAAGAATATGCGCAAAATGCAAAGTTCCCAGATCAATTAGTTAGAGGTCTAGCAGATATAGGTGCATTTGGCCCATATATTCCAGAAGAATATGGTGGCTCTGGGCTCGATCAAATTTCATATGGTTTAATAATGCAAGAAATTGAAAGAGGTGATTCAGG
Source organism: Flavobacteriales bacterium (assembly GCA_004213965.1). GTDB lineage: Bacteria > Bacteroidota > Bacteroidia > Flavobacteriales > Flavobacteriaceae. The sequence continues at coordinate 30,190 of SGZI01000004.1, read as the reverse complement.
AATTAGATCAACTGCATCTGTCCAATCATCACTTGTTATGTTTCCAATATGGAAGTATGGAAGTGAAGATCAAAAGAAAAAGTACCTTCCAAAATTAGCATCTGGTGAGTTTATGGGTTGCTTTGGCTTAACTGAACCTGATCACGGTTCAAATCCTGGAGGCATGATTACTCATTATAAAGATATGGGGGATCATTTTTTATTGAATGGGGCAAAACTATGGATTTCAAACTCTCCATTTGCAGATATAGCAATAGTATGGGCAAAAAATGAAGAAGATAGAATTCATGGGCTTATTGTTGAAAGAGGTATGGAAGGATTTAGTACTCCTGAAACCCATAACAAGTGGTCTTTAAGAGCAAGTGCAACTGGAGAATTAATTTTTAATGATGTTAAAGTGCCCAAAGAAAATTTACTTCCTAACAAATCTGGACTAGGCGCTCCTTTAGGTTGTTTAGATTCAGCAAGGTATGGCATTGCGTGGGGTGCAATTGGAGCTGCAATGGACTGCTACGATACTGCTCTTAGGTATAGTAAAGAAAGAGTTCAATTTGGCAAACCTATTGCTGGATTTCAATTACAACAAAAAAAGCTGGCTGAAATGATAACTGAAATTACTAAAGCTCAACTTTTAGCTTGGAGACTTGGTATGTTAAAAAATGAAGATAGAGCTAGTTCAGCACAAATATCAATGGCTAAAAGAAATAATGTTGAAATGGCGATCAAAATTGCTAGAGAATCCAGACAAATTCTTGGTGGAATGGGAATTACAGGAGATTATTCAATTATGAGACATATGATGAATCTTGAAAGTGTAATTACCTATGAAGGTACACATGACATTCATTTATTAATTACAGGAATGGATATAACTGGAATAAATGCTTTTAAGTAGGTTATGAATATAGAGAGAATTCGAGACTATATTAAAGAGCCAAGAGAAAAATTACTAAATCACAAACTTTATACAGAGATTAAATCAATAGAAGATCTACAAATCTTTACATCAAATCATGTATTTGCCGTGTGGGATTTTATGTCATTGTTAAAAGCACTTCAAAATCAATTGACTTGCACCAAAGTTCCATGGATGCCAAATAATAATTCTGAAATAGCATATTTAATAAATGAAATTGTTACAGCTGAAGAAACTGATATAAGTCAAGATGGAAAAAGAAAAAGTCATTATGAGTTATATATTGATGCAATGAAGGACATAGGAGCAGAAACTAAACCAATTGAACAATATATAGCTCAATTATCATTATCAAATGATATTGATAATGAAATAAATGATTTAAATATTCATCCGAATATTAAAGACTTTTTGAAATTTACTTTTTCAATAATTAAAGAAGGAAAACCTCACAAAATAGCAGCTATTTTTACATTTGGAAGAGAAAATTTAATTCCAAACATGTTTAATGAAATCTTAGATGAGTTTCAAAAGAGTTTTACAAACAAAGATATTTCTAAATTAATATACTACTTCAAAAGACATATTGAATTAGATGAAGATGAACATGGACCTATGGCATTACAAATGGTTAATGAATTAGCAGATAATGATCCATTAAAATGGAAAGAAATTGAGGAGATCTCTAAAATTGCTCTTGAAAAAAGAATTGGTTTATGGGATGCTATTTATGATAACATTAATGAAAAAAATAAATCTTGGAGTGAAAGAAGGGAACAGATGAAGGCAGATATAGATATAGAGACATACTCAAGTGAATTCTCTAATTATAAATTTAAAATTTAATCTATTGATTTTCTCACTGGTGGGTCAGCAGCTTTTTTTACTGATCCATCAAAACCACTAATCCCTGAAACTGTTGTATACTTTAATACAAATTTTTTGTCTGGATTAATTATTTTATATGCTGATTGGCACATCATAGCAGCTTCATGAAAACCACATAGAATTAATTTTAATTTACCTGGATAAGTATTAATATCACCTATTGCAAATATTCCTGGAATATTGGTTTGATAATCTAATGTATTATCAACCTTTATTGAATTTTTTTCTATTTCTAATCCCCAATCATTAATGGGTCCTAGTTTTGGAGTTAATCCAAAAAGTGATATAAAATAATCAACATCTAATATTAGATTTTCTGAATTATCAACTTTAATTTCAACTCCTTCTAATTTTTTATCTCCAAATAAGGAGACAACTTCTGCGGGAGTTATTAGCTTGATTTTATTTTTATTTTTTAGTTCCTGTACTTTTTCAACAGAATCTAAAGCACCTCTAAATTCATTTCTTCTATGAATTAAAGTAAGGTTTGAAGCAATATTTGCCAGTTCTATTGTCCAATCTAAAGCAGAATCTCCACCTCCAGCAATCAATATATTTTTGTTCTTATAAATTGATGGATCCTTAATAAAATACGAAACACCTTTTTCTTCATATAATTCTATATTTTCTATACTAGGCTTTCTTGGCTGAAAACCGCCTAAACCTCCAGCAATTACAACAACTGGTGCTTGATGTTTAGTTCCCTTATCAGTAATTACTGTAAATAATCCATCTGAATTCTTGCTGATTTTATCTGCTCTTTCTCCAAGTGTAAACCCAGGCTGAAATTGGCTGCACTGTTTTAATAAATTATCTATCAAATCTCCAGCTAATATTTCTGGATGACCAGGGATGTCATAAATTGGTTTTTTGGGATAAAGTTCAGAGCACTGACCTCCAGGATTTGGCAGTATATCTATTATATGACATCTTAATTTTAATAATCCTGCTTCAAAAACTGTAAACAACCCTACTGGGCCTGCTCCAATAATAATTAAATCTGTTTTAATCATTATTTAAAGATTAGTATCCAATATTTATTACATTCTCAATCTCAGGAGCATGTTTTTTAATTGTCATCTCAACCCCTGTTTTTAAAGTCATTTGATTAACAGAGCAAGCTATACAGGCTCCTTCAAGTCTAACTGTTACATTATTTCCTTTTACTTCAATTAATGAAATATCTCCACCATCATTTTTCAAAAAAGGTCTAATTTCCTCTAATGCAATTTCAATTTTATCTTTTAAATTAGATTTACTCATATTTTATTTATTTACAGCAGAACATCCTGCCATTGTAGTAATTTTTAATACCTCTGATGCTGGCAAATCTTTATTCCTTTTTACTAGTTCTGAAATCATATTTCTTGTGATTATTTGAATTGCATCAGAAATTATAGATTCCTCTTGTAAAGCAACTGGATGTCCAAAATCAGAAGCTTCTCTAATAGTTTGGACTATAGGAAGTCTTCCCAAAAATGACACATTTAAATCACTTGCTAAATTTTTAGCACCATCTTTGCCAAAGATATAATATTTATTTTTTGGAAGCTCTTCTGGAGTAAAATAAGCCATGTTTTCAATAATTCCCAAAACAGGTACATTAATACTTTCTTGTTTAAACATTGCAACACCTTTTCTTGCATCAGCTAAAGCAATATTTTGAGGAGTACTAACAATCACAGAGCCTGTTACAGGCAAGGACTGTAGAATACTAAGATGTATATCTCCTGTTCCAGGCGGCAAATCAATAAGTAAAAAATCTAATTCTCCCCAAGCAGCATCAAAAATCATTTGATTCAATGCTTTTGATGCCATAGGGCCTCTCCATATGACTGCTTGATCAGCCTTTGTAAAAAAACCTATAGATAAAATTTTAATTCCATAACTCTCCACTGGCTTCATTTTATTTTTTCCATCAATATTAACAGTTTGAGGTCTAGAATTAGCAACATCAAACATGATTGGAATGGATGGACCATATATATCAGCATCTAATATTCCTACTGAAAATCCCATCTTATTTAGGGATACTGCTATATTAGAAGTTACTGTTGATTTTCCAACACCTCCTTTTCCAGATGCAATTGCAATTATATTCTTAATTCCAGCAATAGGTTTCCCTTTAATTTGATTTGAATCATTAATTGGTTTCTCAATCTTTGTATTAATTTTTAAACTTATTTTATCATTAATGCTGGCATAAATGACTTCTTTAATTAAAGATTCTGCTTTTTTTCTAGCCTGAAGTGTTGGGTTGTTAATAGTAATATCTATAATAATTTCATTATCAAAAATTACCACATTGGTAATATTAATTTCATTGAATTTAGGTCCTTCAAATAATGAAATAATAGATTTTTTTGATAACTCCATGAGATTTTATTTATACAAATATAATACGATTTCTTTATTTAATTTTACTTGATGGATCCCATAACATATCATGAAAATTTTCAATTTTATTTTCAATTACAATGGCACCCTCATTTTCTAATAATTCCTGCATAAGCAAAGAGCCTGAAAAATGATGCCTTCCTGTCAAAAGACCATTACGGTTTACTACTCTATGGGCAGGGATATCTAAATATTTGTGAGATGAATTCAATGCATACCCAACCATTCTAGCGCTTTTAAATGCTCCAAGATAATTTGCAATTAAGCCATATGTTGTAACCTTACCATAAGGAATTTTTTTTACCACTTCATATACACCCTCAAAAAAGGATTTTTTTTTACTATTCATTTATTAATTGCTGAATTTAAATTTTAAAAAAGTAATTGATTTTCCTTCTTTCAAAAATAGACTTTCATAATAAGTCTGAATTGAAGTTGCTTCAATTGGAGCTCCCGAACGATTGTATATATCATGGTTTGAATATATTATTTCATGATTTAATCCCTGAATTAATCCAATTAAATAGCCGTGTAAAAACTCACTGTCAGTTTTTAAATTTATTTTTCCATCCTTAATTAAAATATTTTTATACCTGTCAATAAAATCAATATTTACTAGTCTATGTTTGTTTCGCTTATATTTAATTTGGGGATCTGGAAAAGTAATCCATATTTCATCTACTTCCTTTTTATCAAAAATATTTTCTATTAACTCGATTTGTGCCCTGATAAAGACCACATTGTTAATGTTTTCTGTTAAAGAAATTTTAGCGCCTTTCCAAAATCTAGCTCCTTTGATATCAATTCCGATAAAATTTTTTTTAGGAAACATCTTTGCTAATCCTACAGAATATTCTCCTTTACCACAGCCCAGCTCTACTACTATAGGATTGTTGTTTTTAAAAACTAATTCATTCCAATTGCCTTTATAATTAAAATTATTGGAAACTAAATCTTCCCTAGAAGGCTGAAAAACATTCTTAAACTCCTCGTTTTCTTTAAATCTCTTTAATTTGTTTTTACTTCCCAATTTTTATTTGAATTTAAAAATTAAAATCATTAAAAAGACTTTTGTAGAGTAAAAGAAAATTCACTGCCAACTCCAGGTTCAGAATTGACAAATATATTTTCATTGTGAGCATCAATAATGTGCTTAACAATTGCAAGGCCTAAGCCAGAACCACCATGACTTCTACTTCTGCTAACATCAACTCTGTAAAATCTCTCAAATAATCTAGGCAAATGTTCTTTAGAAATACCTTCTCCATTGTCCGTCATTCTAACAATAAACTTTTTTTCTTTCAAAACACTAATACTAACTTCAGTACTACCATTTTTACTGCCATAATTTATAGAATTAACTAATAAATTAGTTATTACCTGTTCAATTCTTACCTTATCTGCTTCTACTAAAAATTTTTCATCATATTTCTTATCAAAAAATAATTTTATGTTTTTTTCTTTTGATTTAATTTCCAGTTGAACAAAAACATTATTAATTAAATCTATTATATTAAAACTGGAAATATTCAAGTTCATAGTTGAAGATTCTAATTGGGTAATTAAATCTAGATCCTTAATGATATAAATTAGTCTTTCAATACTATTATCAGTGTTTTTTAAATATTTATCTAAAAGAGCTTTATCATCCATTGCTCCATCCAATAAATTTGAAATATATCCTTGAATTGTAAAAATTGGTGTCTTAAGTTCATGTGCTACATTTCCTATAAATTCTTTTCTGTATTGTTCTTGAGACTTTAATGATTCAATTTCTATTTTTTTGTCTTTTGCAAATTCTTCAATTTTTTCCATTAAAGAATTCATGTCTGTTGAAACAGAAGATTTGGTGATTTTTGGTGAATCTAACATTTCAAGATCTTGATATAACTCCTTAAACCTTTGAAATAGAAAGTTTCGCATTCTATATTGGATTATTAAAAAAGAAATTGCAAAAATCAATACTGAAGGAATTATAGAGGTAGATGCAAATAATAAAAGAATCAAATAACTTGTAATGCCTATTAATCCTGCAGTAACCAAGGCAAATTTATAAGGGGTTTTTTGTTTGTTTTTAAAAGACATTAAATAACAAATTTATATCCAACGCCTTTAATAGTTTTAAAAAAAGTATCTCCTATTTTTTCTCTAAGTTTTCTAATATGAACATCTATTGTCCTGTCACCCACTATTACATCTTTACCCCAAACAGATTCAAGAATATATTCTCTTTTGAAAACTTTCCCTGGCCTGGATGCTAACAAATATAGCAATTCAAATTCCTTTCTAGGTAAATTTAATTCATTTCCACTAATTGAAACCTTATAGCTAGACCTATCAATAATTAAGTCTTCTAACTCAATAACTTCATCCTGATCTATTGACATTCTTCTAAGAAGGGATTTTACCTTACTTAACAAAATTTTAGGTTTGATTGGTTTTGTTAAATAATCATCTGCTCCAGCATTGAATCCTGCAATTTGACTGTAATCTTCTCCACGGGCAGAAAGAAAAGTAATTAAAGTATTTTTAATTTTTTCAGTTTTTCTTATGATCTCACAAGCTTCAATTCCATCCATTTCAGGCATCATTACATCCAAAATAATTAAATGTGGCTCTATCTTAGATGCCTGCTCTACTGCCTCAAATCCATTTGTGGCAGTATAAATATTATACCCAGCATTTTTTAGAGAATAAGAGATTATTTCTAAAATATCTGGTTCATCATCAACAAGTAAAATTTTAATATCTTCAGGATTCATAGTCTTGTTATTATTCGTAAAGATACCAACTTATAAAATTAGATCTAAATAAAAAAGAAGATATTAAGTATGATGGAATATCTATTATTACATTTTTTAATATTCTAATTAAAGAACATTAATAATTTAGTGCTCTTTTTCATTTATATTTAACCTGTGATTAATCCAAGTAAAATCTTAAATATTAAATCTAAAAAAGAATTTGAAAAATTCTCAATAGAAATTTTTAACTATCAATTTAATAACAACAAAATTTATAGGAAATTCTGTGAATTAACAGATAAAAACCCTAGTAATGTTAAATCTTCTGTTGAAATTCCATTTTTACCAATTCAATTCTTTAAGACTCATAAAATTGTTTCATCTAATGAAGATGTTGATAAAATATTTCATAGTAGTGGCACAACAAAAACTGCTATAAGTAAACATTATGTAATAGATTTAAAACTTTATGAAGATTCCTTTAATAAAATATTTTCTACCTACTATGGAGATCCTTCTAATTTTAATATCATAGGACTCTTACCAACATATCTTGAAAATAAAAATTCATCACTTATCTATATGGTAAATCATTTAATTAAAAAATCTAATAATATAAATAGTGGGTTCTATCTGAACAATTATCAAGAATTAAAAGAGAAATTAATTTATTTAGAAAATGGGGATAAAGAGACTATTCTTTTTGGTGTTTCTTATGCTCTTTTAAATTTAGTTGATCATTATAAATTTAAGTTAAATAAAACTACAGTAATAGAAACTGGTGGTATGAAAGGAAACAGAAAAGAATTAGTAAGAAGAGAGTTACATAATATACTTAAAAATGGGTTTGGGGTAAAAAATATTAATAGTGAATATGGAATGACTGAATTAATGTCTCAGGCGTATTCATTAAATAATGAAAAATTTCAGTGTCCGCCATGGATGAAAGTATATATCAGAGAATCTGAAGATCCTATGACAATTAAAGCTGACTCTAGAAGTGGAGGCGTAAATGTAATTGACTTGGCAAATTATAATTCTTGTTCGTTTATTGCTACAGATGATTTAGGTAAAATAGATGAGGATGGTAATTTTGAAATTCTTGGAAGATTGGATAATTCTGATCAAAGAGGATGTAACCTGCTAATAGAATGAATTTAGATTACTTTAATTATATATGTATTTTTCTTTCCCTTATTTAATATGATATATTTATTACTTATTAAATCCTTTTTTTCTATCATGTAATCTTCTTGCACTTTAATCTTATTAACTGATATTGAATTTTCTTTTAAAGCTCTTCTTGCTTCTGAATTTGATTTTAGAAAACTTGTTTTATCAGATAAAGCTGAAATCATATCCATACCATTTTTTATCATAGATGATTGAATTTCATATTGAGGAACTCCCTCAAATATTTCAAGAAAAATTGATTCATCTAAAACTTCAATATCTTTCATAAAGTTCTCACTATACAAAATGTTCGATGCCTTTAGAGCATTTTTATATGCGTCATCAGAATGAACAATTGAAGTAATTTCCTTAGAAAGAACTTTCTGAAGAGTTCTTAAATGGGGAGCTTTTTTATGTTCTAATGTCAAATTCTTAATTTCTTCCTCTGATAAAAATGTAAATATTTTTATATACTTTTCAGCATCTTGATCTGAAGTGTTTAGCCAATATTGGTAAAATTTATAAATAGAGGTCTTCGTAGCATCAAGCCAAATATTTCCTTCTTGTGTTTTTCCAAACTTACTGCCATCAGATTTTGTTATTAATGGACAAGTTAATGCATATCCTTTGCCATTAGCCATTTTTCTTATTAGCTCAGTACCGCTAGTGATATTTCCCCATTGATCACTACCACCCATTTGAATAGAGCATTGAAAATTTTTATGCAAATAAAGAAAATCATACCCCTGAACTAATTGATAAGAAAATTCTGTAAAACTCATACCTTCTGCTTCATCACTGGATATTCTATTTTTTACTGAATCTTTTGCCATCATATAATTAACTGTCATATGTTTGCCAATATCACGAATAAAATCTAAAAATGTTAATCCTTTCATCCATTCCAAATTATTTAATAATAGCGCCGGATTTTCTTTTGATTTATCAAAATCCAAAAAATGAGATAATTGCTCCTTAATATGCTTTTGGTTGGTTTTTATTGTCTCCTCATCTAGTAAATTTCTTTCTGCTGATTTTCCTGATGGATCTCCAATCATTCCTGTTGCTCCGCCAATTAATGCAATTGGACGATGTCCTGATCTTTGAAAATGTGTCAATAGCATTATTGGCAATAGATGTCCTATGTGTAATGAATTAGAAGTAGGATCAAAACCTATATATGCAGATTTGATTTCATCCTTTATAAAATTTTCAAATCCAGGCATGACATCATGAATCATCCCTCTCCACTTTATTTCATCTATAAAAGATTTTGATTTCATTTAATTAAATATACTGAAAGTTAATTGATTAATTATTTTTTTTCAAAAGCATCCTTGATTTTATGATCAAGAGACTATCTTTTATTTTCGAATTCATCCTATTCTTATTTACAATTTCTTTACTTCTCCTAGCCCTATCCTTTTTGTAAGCTTCAATGCTATCTAGTGTTATTTGTTTGTTTTGCTGGAGCTTTTCTTTAACACTATTATATATCTCCAAATATTTATCTAAATCATTAGAATAAAATTCATTACTTAAAGCAAACTGAAGGCTATCAATTTTATATTTATTATATATATATATATCAGGAACTACTCCATTATTTTCTAAAACACTCCTGTTTACTCCTTTAGAAACATTTATTAAAGTCATTTCATAAATAACATCAATCATCTTTTCCTGGGATATTAAATTTTCTGGAACAGTTATTTTCTTAGAATCTTTATTACAACTAAAAAAAATAAAAACTATAAAGATTATTTTTTTCATCTTTTAAAAGTTAATTTCTTACCCATATATTTATCAATGATCTTGTCATTAAAGTAGACAATATTTCCATTTACTATTGTATGAGATATTCTTGATTTAAAAGTGGTGCCTTCAAAAGGAGACCAACCACATTTATATAATATATTTTCTTTATTAACGGTCCATGGATTATTTAGATTAAAAATGACTAAATCAGCAAAATATCCTTCCCTAATATAACCTCTGTTTTCTATTTCATATAAAATAGCTGGATTATGACACATTTTTTCTACAATTTTTTCCAATTTTATCTTATTCTTATGATATCCTTCCAACATTGCAACAAGAGAATGTTGAACTAGTGGCCCTCCAGAAGGACAATTCATATAGTCATTGTTTTTTTCCTCATACGTGTGTGGAGCATGATCAGTTGCAATAATATCTATTCTATCATCATTTAATGCTTTCCACAAACCATCTTGATCATTTGAGGTTTTTATTGAAGGATTCCACTTAATTCTTGATCCATATTTTTCATAATCATCATCAGTAAATGTTAAATGATGAATACATACCTCAGATGTTATTTTTTTATCTTTTAAATTAATAGTGTTTGTAAACAAGTTTGTTTCCTTTTTAGTTGAAATGTGAAATACATGTAATCTAGCACCTGTTTTTTTAGCCAAATCAATAGCCATTGATGAAGAAATATAACAAGCATCCTCATTTCTTATTTTTGAATGAAATTTTATAGGAATTTTTTTACCATATATCTCACTATAAAGTTTAAGATTCTTCTTTATTGTACTCTCATCTTCACAATGAACTGCAATGGGTAAATTACATTTTAAGAATATTTCTTCCAATACATCAATATTATCTACAAGCATATTTCCAGTAGATGACCCTAAAAATATTTTTAATGCTGGTACTTCCTTGGGATCTAATTTTAAAATTTCTTCAATGTTATCATTAGTGCCTCCAAACATAAAAGAATAATTTGCTAATGAATTTTTTGATGCAATATTAAATTTGTCATCTAATTTAGACTGAGTAGTTGTCTGAGGAATAGTATTAGGCATTTCTAAATAAGATGTTATGCCTCCAGCAACTGCTGCTCTAGACTCAGTGTAAATTTCACCCTTATTTGTTAATCCTGGTTCTCTAAAATGAACCTGATCATCTATTAATCCTGGAATAATATAATTTCCCTCAGCATCAATAGTAGTTGTATCAGATGATTTTGGGCTAATAGAAGGGGATATTTCTTTTATCTTATCACCCTCGATATAGATATCAGAAAGAAATTCATTCCCTTCATTAATTATTCTTCCATTTTTAATTAAAATACTGTTCATCTTGCTAAAAATCCTTGTAAAAAAAACTTTTAATTCTCATACTAATAACTCCAAAAACCGCTTCTTTAATAATTGATGAATTTAACTTAGATTGACCATAAGCTCTATCCTTAAAAACAATTGGAATTTCAACAAGTTTAAAGTGATTAACATAAGATTTATACTTCATTTCAATTTGGAAAGCATATCCAACAAATTTAACCATATCCAAATTAATTTTTTCAATTACTTTTCGTTTATAACACACAAATCCAGAAGTGGGGTCTTTAATATTCATCCCTGTAAATAATCTAACATAATATGAAGCAAATAAGGATAAAATTATTCTTCCTAAAGGCCAATTTACAACATTAATTCCTTCTTTATATCTAGATCCAATACATAAATCAGCCAGTCCTTCATTACATTTATTATAAAGACTTTTTATATCCTTGGGATCATGGGAGAAATCTGCATCCATTTCAAAAATAAAATTATATTTTTTGTCAACAGCCCATTTAAATCCATGTATGTAAGCAGGGCCTAATCCAGATTTAGACTTTCTAATTTGAAGATGTAATTGCTCCTTAAATATTGCTTGAAGTTCTATTACTTTTGAAGATGTTTGATCAGGTGAATTATCGTCAACTACTAGGATATGTACATCAGTATATAAATTAAAAATAGATCTAATAATTTTATCAATATTTTCAATTTCATTGTAAGTTGGTATTATGATCAATACATCATTCATTAATTTTGTCTTTTAAACAAAAATATAATATTTGTATGATAATGTTTGTAGTTTATTATCTATAATTTTGTAGTAATGATCAGAGATATATTAATAAGAGATCCTTTTACATTAATTATACTATCACTTATAATTGTAATTACTTTTATTAAATATAATAATCAACAAAAGTTTAATTCATTTAGTAAAATATTTTGGAATTATTATTATTTAAAAAAATATGAAAATGAAAAGGCAGTTTATTACCTATTTGATTACTTTCTGCAATTAAATTTCATTATATCTATTGGTTTATTTATTTACTTGTCTAATCTGACATATAATGATCAAAGAATAACATATGATTTTATAGAAATAATTGATATTATTAAAATCACGGTAGTTTTCTTAATATTAAAAAATACAGTAGAAATCGGAATTTCATGGTTTTTTAATATAAAATCATTGATTAAACTCTATTTGAATGAAAAAATAAATTATAATAATCTTATAGGACTAGTTATTCTCTGCTTTAATATAATGCTGATATATGTATTTAATCCTAATATATATATCATTATAATAATGGTATTAACAATATTGTTCCTAAAATTGGTAGGATATTCAAATTCATTCATTTTACACCTTAAAACCATCAAAAAAAGCTGGTTTTATTTTATTTTGTATCTTTGCACACTCGAAATTATACCATATATATTATTGTATAATTTTTTTATTTCTCTATAAGAGAGGATTTAAATCTTTAATAATGGGCAAAATAAAGACAGTTTTAATATCACAACCTAAACCAACATTGGTTAATTCACCCTTTTTTGAACTTCAAAAAAAAAGGAAGTTGAAAATGGATTTTGTTCCTTTTATACATGTAAAAGAAGCAACTCTTAAAGAGATTAGGTTACAGAAGCTTGATTTATCTAAATTTTCTTCCATAATATTAACAAGCAGGTATGCAGTAGATCATTTTTTTAGAATATGTGAAAGAATGAGGTTTAAAGTGCCTGATTCTATGAAATATTTTTGTCAATCTGAAGCAGTGGCATTCTATCTTCAAAAATATGTTGTATACAGAAAAAGGAAGATTTATGTAGGAAAAAGATCTTTTGAAGAATTATGCCCTATAATATCTAAACATAAAGACGAGAGTTTTTTACTTCCTACTACTGATAAGTTAAAACCTGAGGTACCAAAACTGCTTGAAGATCTAGATATTAAGTGGAAAAGATGTGTTTTTTATAAAACTGTTATAAGTGATTTATCTGAATTATCTAATGTTACGTATGATGTGCTAGTTTTCTTTAGTCCTTCTGGGATAGAATCTCTATTCCATAATTTTCCAGAATTTAAACAAAATGGAACTAAAATTGCGGTATTTGGTTCAATAACAAAAAAGGCAGTTGAAGAAAAAGGCCTAAATGTAGATATCTATGCTCCTTCACCGAAATTTCCTTCAATGACAATGGCATTAGACAATTATATATCTAAAAAAAATAAGAAGTAGGTTATTTTAAGTTAGGTGCTCCGTCTAAAATGCTGTTATCAGCAAATTCCTTGAATTTATTAAAATTCTGCACAAAAAACCTGGATAACATATATGCCTTTTTATAATATTCTGAATCATTATTCCAAGTTTGTCTTGGGCTTAAAATTTCTGAGGGGACATTAGGGCATTCTCTTGGCTGCTGAACATTAAAAACTGAATGAATATGGTAATTGTTTTTGTTTATTTCATCTAATTTCCCATCCATTGCAGCATTTATCATAGCTCTTGTATATTTCAACTCCATTCTTTTTCCAATACCATACGGGCCGCCAGTCCACCCAGTATTAACTAACCAGACATTGACTTTTGAGTTTTTCATCTTATCAATCAACATTTTTGCATAAACTGTTGGGTGTAATGGCATAAATGGTGCTCCAAAACAAGCTGAAAATGATGGTTCTGGCTCATTAATCCCTGTCTCGGTACCAGCAACTTTTGATGTATATCCAGAAATAAAATGATATGCAGATTGAGAAGGATTTAATTTTGATATAGGAGGTAATACTCCAAAAGCATCTGCTGTTAAGAAAAAGATGTTTTTAGGGTTTTCTCCCTGAGAAGGAACCATAATATTTTCAATAAAATGTATAGGATAACTAACCCTAGTATTTTGAGTAATGGATTTATTTTCATAATCAACTAGACCATTGTCGTCAATAATTACATTCTCTAACAATGCTCCAGGTTTTATTGCATTATATATCTCTGGCTCCTTTTCATTTGACAAATTTATAACCTTAGCGTAACAACCTCCCTCAAAATTAAAGATTTGATTATTTGAATTCCATCCATGTTCATCATCACCTATTAACCTTCTACTACTATCAGTAGACAAAGTTGTCTTACCAGTTCCAGATAAACCAAAGAAAATAGAGGTGTCTCCGTTACTTCCTGTATTGGCACTACAATGCATGGGTAAAATATTTTTAAAAACAGGTAAAGTAAAGTTTAGTACTGAAAAAATGCCCTTTTTTATTTCTCCTGTATAACCAGTACCTCCAACAATAATAATTCTTTTAGTAAAATTAATTATTGAAAAATTTTCAGCTTTTACATTATCTATTTCTGGATTCGCATAAAAGGTAGGTGCATTAATTATTGTCCAATCAGTTGTGAATTCTTTTATTTCCTCCTCCTTGATCCTTAGAAACATATTATAAACAAAAAGATCACTCCAAGGAAATTCACAAATGGTTCTAATGTTTATTTTACATTCGTTATTTGCACAAGCAAAAGCATCTCTGACATACAGCTCTTTTTTACATAAATGGCTAGCTATTTTTTTATATAAATTATCAAATACAGATTCCTGAACAGCAATATTTATATCACCCCACCAAACTTTTTCTGCAGTAATATTATCTTTAACTATATATCTATCTTTTGGAGATCTTCCTGTAAATTTTCCAGTATTTATTGCTAAAGCCCCCTGATCAGTCAGTCTTCCAAAATTTTTTGAAATTGAAATTTCATATAAATCTTTTACAGAAAGATTATATCTAATTTTTGATTCAAATATTTCATAATTATCTAATGAAATATTGCTTGAATTATCAGAGCTATTATTCATAATAAATAACTTATATTAATTATTTAAATAGTTGATAAAAATAATCTAAAATTATTAATTAATAGAATTTTATTTTAGTAATATTACTTAATATTTTATTTGATAATTATGAGAAAAATTTTGATAATAGGGGCAGGAAAATCTTCATCATATATAGTAAAATATTTAGTTAAGAAATCTGTAAAAGAAAATCTCTTTATAACCATTGGAGATATTGACATAGCTAATGCTAAAAAACTATCTATTGACTCTAACAAAACTAAGGCAATTAAATTTGATATTCTAGACGAAAAAACTAGCAGTGATTGTATTTCTAAAGCCGATATTGTTATTTCTATGCTTCCTGCTAGTTTTCATATGTATGTTGCAAAACTGTGTTTATTTTATAAAAAAAATCTTTTAACCGCATCATATATTAGTGATGAAATGAATGCATTAAATTCCCAGGTCAAAAAAGCGGGGATTATATTTATGAATGAGATTGGGCTTGACCCCGGCATTGATCATATGAGTGCAATGAAAATAATAGATCAAATTAAAAATGATGGAAATGAATTGATCATGTTCAAATCATATACTGGAGGATTAATTGCTCCAGAAAGTGATAACAATTTGTGGAACTATAAATTCACATGGAATTCCAGAAATGTAGTCTTAGCAGGTCAAGGAGGTGATGCAAAATATATTGAAGAAAACAAATTCAAACAAATTAGCTATAAAAATCTTTTTAAAAATGTTGAACCATTAGAAATTGAAAAATATGGGAAATTTGAAGCTTATGCCAACAGAGATTCACTAAAATATAGAAGTATATATAGTTTAGATAATATTGATACACTTTTTAGAGGTACTATAAGGGGAGCGGGCTTTTCTAAAGCTTGGGACGTATTTGTTACGCTAGGTATGACAGACGACAGCTATACTATTAAAGACTCTGCACAAATGAGTAATAGAGATTATATTAATTATTTTCTTTCATCAAATTCTAAAGAGTCAGCAGAATCAAAAATCAAAAATCAGTTTGAATTAAATGAAAAAAACATCATATGGAATAAACTATTAGAATTAAATATTTTTGATGATAAAGCAAAAATTCCTCTTAATAATGCAACGCCTGCTCAAATATTAGAACACATACTATTACAAAAATGGAAATTAGAAAAAAATGATAAAGACATGGTTGTTATGTACCACAAGTTTGGATACAAAAAAAATAATAAGCTACATCAAATAGATTCAACTATGGTTAGCATAGGTGAAGATGAAACTTATACAGCAATGGCAAAAACAGTTGGATTGCCCCTTGCTATTGCTGCTTTAGCTATTTTAAATAACAAAATAAAATCTAAGGGAGTTCAACTTCCAGTTTCAAAAGAAGTTTATACCCCAATTTTAAAAGAACTAGAAGAATACGACATAGTCTTTAAAGAAAATGTTGTGCCATTTAAATTGTAAAAATTATCTTATAAATTTTTGTGCCTTGTAAATAAAAATTGGCCAAGGGATAATCAATGCTGCTGTCCAAATTAATATTGCTGTATCACCATTAAAAATAAAAAATGATATTACATATAGTAAAGTAGAAAATATAGTAAGGTCAATAAAAAATTTCTTCCAAAAAATTAGAAAATTCTTTAAATCAAATTTTTCTCTTTCTTTAGTTGACATTGTATTGTATCCAGCCACTAAATATTTAGCATTGTCTTTATTTATTAAATACGCTATTGAAATAAAAATCAGGTCTACAAAAATAACTACCCAAAATACTTCCATTACTAAATGTCTTTAAATCACTAAGTTAATAATTTTGCCTGGAACAATAATAATTCGCTTTGGAGATGCACCATCTAGCTTAGCAATAACATCGCTATGATTTAATAAAATTTCTTCTATTTGTTTATTATCAAGATTAAGTGATAATTCTAACTTAAGTCTCACTTTTCCATTAATAGATACCGGATAAATTTTACTTTCTTCTTTTAGAAACTTATTTTCATAAATAGGAAAAGATTCTTTTGTTATTGATTGTTTATTGCCGAGCAAACTCCATAATTCTTCAGTAATATGTGGGACATATGGAGATAGAATTATTAACAGAGGAGATAGTATTTCATTGCTGATACATTTTTGATCAGTTAATTCATTTACTGCAATCATGAAATTTGAGACAGCAGTATTAAATGAATAGGTCTCTATATCATTGTCAATCTTCTTTATTGTTTTGTGAAGTGTTTTTAAGCTATCTTTTTCAGGCTTAATATCTTTTACTTTTATCCCTGAATCATCAACATATAATCTCCATAATTTTTTTAAAAAATTATGTGTGCCAACAATTCCAGAAGTATTCCATGGCTTATATTGCTCTAAAGGCCCTAAAAACATCTCAAATAATCTTAGACTATCAGCTCCATATTCTTCACATATTAAATCTGGATTAACTACATTATACCATCTTTTAGACATTTTTTCAATTTTTCTCTCAACAAGAAAAGAATTTTTAAAAATAAATTCTGCTTTATCAAACATAGGCTGCCATTTTTTAAGTGCATCTATATCTAATTCATCTGAAAAATTAACAAGCCCTACATCAACATGGATTTCTTCAATCTTCTCATTTTTTAATAAATCTTTTGAAATATATTTATTAGTTCCTGACATTCTATAGATTATTGCACTTGAACCTAATATCATACCTTGATTTATTAATTTTTTGAATGGTTCGTCAAATGGTATCATTCCTATATCAAATAAAAATTTAGTCCAAAACCTAGAATAAAGCAGGTGTCCAGTTGCATGCTCACTTCCGCCAATATATAAATCAACATTTGACCAGTAATCCAAAGATTCTTTACTGCATATTTCATTAGAATTATTGGGGTCAATATACCTTAGAAAATACCAAGAACTACCAGCCCATCCAGGCATTGTATTTAATTCAATAGGAAATACTTTTTTGTTGTCAATTTTTTGTTTTTCAACAATTTTATTTTCTTCTTGATCCCATGCCCATTTTTCTGCTCTTCCTAATGGAGGTTCTCCTGATTCAGTTGGAAGGTATTTTTGTACATCTGGTAATTTTATAGGCAAATAATTCTTATCAATAATTTTTGGTATGTTATTAACGTAATAGACTGGGAATGGTTCACCCCAATATCTTTGTCTAGAAAAGACAGCATCTCTTAGTCTATAATTAATTTCTTTAGCTCCTATATTTTCCTTCTCTAACATGGCAACAATTGCATCTGTAGCTTCATTAAATGTAAGTCCATCTAAAAAGGAGCTATTTTTTAATTTAAAGCCCTGCTTATCTATAAAAGCTTGATCTGAAATATTTATATCTTTAAAAATATTAGGAATGTCTATATCAAAGAATTTTGCAAAATCATAATCTCTTTGATCCCCGCATGGTACAGACATTACTGCACCTGTTCCATAAGTAGCTAAGACATAATCTCCAATCCATATTGGAATTTTGTTTTTACTAATAGGATGTTCAGCATAAGCTCCTGTGAATACCCCTGTAATCTTTTTTACTTCTGAAATTCTATCTTTCTCAGTTCTATTTGATGCAAATTTTATATATTCCTCTACTTCATCCTTTTTTTCATTAGTGCAAATTTTTAATACAAGATCATGCTCAGGAGCCAAGGTCATAAAACTAACTCCAAAAATGGTGTCTGGTCTAGTAGTAAATACCTGAATAGAATCATCATGGCCAACAATGTTAAATTTCATTGAAACACCTATTGACTTACCAATCCAATTTCGTTGAGTTTCCTTCATTGAAGTTGACCAATCAATTTTATCTAAATCATTTAATAATCTATCTGCATATGCGCTAATTCTCATATTCCATTGTAACATTGATTTCTTCTCAATTTTGTATCCGCCTCTTTCAGATACTCCATTTACAATTTCATCATTAGCTAATACTGTGCCTAGTTCAGGACACCAATTAACTTCTGATTCTGCTAAATATGCAATCCTATAATCTTGTAATACCTCCTCCTTTTTATCATCATTAAATTCATTCCATTGAACTGCAGAAAATTGAAAGATGTTTTTATTTGAAGATGCATTTAGGTTATAGTTTCCTGATTTACAGAAAATGTTTATTAGCTGGTCTATTGGCCTAGCCTTATCCTGGTCCTTATCATACCATGACTCAAATAGTTTAATGAAAATTAACTGAGTCCATTTATAATAATCTGGGTCACTAGTTCTAAATTCTCTAGACCAATCAAATGAAAACCCTATTTTATCTAATTGACTCCTGTATGTATTAATATTTTTATCCGTTGTTTTTTTTGGATGCTGTCCACTTTGTATTGCATATTGCTCTGCAGGTAAACCAAAACTATCATATCCTTGAGGGTGAAGTACATTAAACCCTTTTAATTTTTTATATCTAGCATAAATATCTGAAGCTATATACCCTAATGGATGTCCAACATGCAGGCCTTCCCCACTCGGATAAGGGAACATATCCATTACATAGTATTTTTTCTTATTTAAATCAATGTTAGTCTGATAGGTATTATTATTTGCCCAATACTTCTGCCATTTTTTTTCTATTGACCTAAAATTATACTTCATTTGGTTTATACCATTGTTATTAAACAAATTTACATTTTCTTATAACAAAATCTTTTTAAATATTTGATTTTGTTCATTATTTTTGCCTAAACTAATATCCAAACATGAATCAACAATTTGAAGAATTTCAGAAAAAAAGATTGCTTTCATCTTATTTCTCTGTAATTATAATAATATCAATAGTTTTATTCTTATTTGGTGTCCTTGGACTTTCTGTAATAAGTATTAAATCTGTAGGCAATTCATTCAAGGAAAAACTAACTGTATCAATCTATCTCAAAGATGACATAAAAAATGTTGAAATAAATCAATTAAAGAATAGTTTAGCAATGGCTTCTTACATAAAAAACATAGAGTTCATTTCAAAAGATGAAGCGGCGATATTTATGAAGGAAGAATATGGAGAAGATTTTATTGATGATATTGGCTATAATCCTTTAGTTAACTCAATTGATATAAATATAAAAGCAAATTATATTAATAATATATTATTGGACAGTATTTCTACTAAAATATTAGAAAATAAATTTGTTGATGATATTATTTATGATAGAGACTTAATCTCAATCATGAACAAAAACCTTAATAAAATTGCATTTTGGATACTTCCTGCTTCAATTGTGTTTACACTAATTGCCTTTATTATAATTAACAGCTCTATAAGGCTCTCTATTTTCTCAAATAGACATACAATAAAAACAATGCAAATGGTTGGTGCAACAAAATATTTTATTAGGAAGCCATTTATAATAAAAAATATTAAGCTAAGTTTAATAAGCTCAATTATAGCATCTATTGGATTGGCTATATTAATTGCTTATATTAATCAAACTATATCAATAATGGAAATATTAAACATATCATTATTGGCTATATTATTTGTTATTATAATAGTATTAGGTATTATAATTAGCTGGACAAGTACTTACTTCGCAACACAAAACATATTGAATCTGAATACTGAAAAATTTAACTTCTAATATGAAAGAAAAAAAAGGATCAAACAAAAAATTATTGTTTACAAAAAAGAATTATTTAATTAGTTGTATTGGATTAATTTTTATTCTAATTGGTTTTATAATAATGTCGGGTGGAGAAAGTAATGATCCTAATATTTTTAATGAAGAAATTTACAGTTTTAGAAGAATAAGAGTAGCCCCCTTATTGGTCTTAATTGGCCTTGGTATTCAAGTCTATGCAATACTAATTTCTGATAAAAAATAATAATGGATATAGTTGATGCTATAATTTTGGGAATTATTCAAGGGTTAACTGAATTTCTTCCAGTATCATCAAGCGGACACTTAGAAATTGGTAGAGAAATATTAAATGCTGATCTATTAGCAACTGAAAACCTACTATTTACAATAATATTACATTTTGCAACTGCCCTAAGTACAATTATAATTTTCAAAGATGATATAACAAAACTTTTAAAAGGCTCTATTTCTAATTCAATTAATGGAAATCATAAATATTTATTTAAAATAATAATTTCAATGGTTCCGGCTGTTTTTATAGGTTTATTTTATGAAAAAGAAATTGAGAAATTGTTCACAGGCAATATAACATTAGTTGGTTCAATGCTAATCATTACTGGAATACTATTGTTATTAACCAAGATTAGTAAAGAAAAAAATACAAGTATATCATATTATCACTCATTTTTAATTGGAATTTCTCAAGCAATCGCTATGATTCCTGGAATATCTAGGTCTGGTGCTACTATTTGCACATCATTACTTTTGGGAAATAACAAATCCCAGACTGCAAAGTTTTCTTTTCTTATGGTAATTCCTTTAATTTTTGGTAAGATTATTAAAGATATATTTAGCAATAATATAGTATTTGATAATGTGCAATATGATATTTATATTTTTGGATTCCTTAGCGCATTTCTAACAGGTATTTTCGCATGTAAATTAATGCTAAAAATTGTTAAAAATAATAGCTTGAATATATTTAGTTCATATTGCATAGTACTTGGTGCAGTATCTATAATTATTGCATCAATATAATGACTGATAAAGATTTAATTTCTGGAAAAATTTTATTAATTAATAAAGAGATAGGATGGACTTCATTCGATGTAGTTAATAAGATTAGAGGGGCAATTAAAAAGAAATTTTCAATAAAAAAAATAAAAGTAGGTCATGCTGGGACTCTTGATCCATTAGCTACTGGGTTGCTTATATTGTGTACGGGGAAATTAACAAAAAAAATAGATAGCCTAAGTGGATTAAAAAAAATATATGAAGGAACTATAACATTAGGGGCAACAACACCATCTTTCGATTGTGAAACTGATATTGACAAATCATATCCAACAAATCATATTACAAAACAATTGATTCTATCTACCGTTAAAACTTTTGTTGGAATTATTAAACAAACTCCGCCAATTTATTCAGCAATAAAAAAAGATGGTAAAAGGCTTTATAAATATGCAAGAGCAGGAGAAATAGTAGAAATTAAATCTAGAGAAATAGAAATTTTTGATTTTAGTATTACTAATATTAAAATTCCCGATATTGATTTTAAAATATCCTGTAGTAAGGGTACATACATTAGATCAATAGCGAATGATTTTGGAAAAAAACTTAATTCAGGAGGTTATCTTTCAATGCTAAAAAGAACAGAAATTGGGGAGTTCAAAATTAATAATGCTTATAGAGTTAATGATTTTATAGAAAAAAACTTAATCTAGAATTTAATTTTTTTGTTTACTATTTTATAGTTTTTATCGTAAGGAATATTATCTAAGATCATTTTAATAGCAGTAGTTCTGGCATAGATTTTCTTATTTGCTTTTATAATATGCCAAGGACAATTTTTAGTATTTGTCTTCTCAAACATAATATCCTTATAGTAAGTATACTCCTCCCATAATCGTTGAGCTTTTTTATCAATCTTAGTATACTTCCATCTTTTTATTGGACTATTTTTTATTTCATTAAATCTTTTTTCTTGAACGTCCTTATCAATAGAAAAATAAAACTTTAACAAATAAAATCCTGAATCAACCAACATTTTTTCAAAGTCATTTACCTGTGACATAAAAGTTTCATATTCATTATCAGTACAAAATTTGTTTACTGGTTCTAGAACAGCTCTATTATACCAACTCCTATCAAAAAATACCATACGCCCCTGCTTAGGTAATTTTTCTATATACCTTTGAAAATACCATTGTGAACTTTCACTTTTATTTGGTCTTGGAAGTGCTACTACTTTTAATCTTCTTGGATTAAGATGCTCTACAGCTCTTCTAATTGCTCCTCCTTTTCCTGCAGCATCTCTCCCCTCGAATATTAAAATAACCTTTTTCTTATTATCATAAACCCAATTCTGTAATTTAATCATCTCTGATTGCAATTTCTTTAACTCAAATTCATACTTTACATATTTAATGGTTTTTACAATAGAAGTATTGCGTCTACTTATCAAGTTTACCAAACCTTTTCTGGAAGCCAATAATTTTATTTCCTTATTTGAAAGTTTCTGAGTCATCTTTTTATTTTATCAAAGTAATAATTTCATTATCAACTACAATTCCTTTTTTAGAAATTCCAAATCTTGACAACACATACTTAATGGATTCAATTCTTGCCTTTAATTTATTATTGCTTTTAATATTAATCCATGGAGAAATTTTTGTACTTGATTTTTTAAACATCCTTTTCTTATACTTAGTATATAAATTCCAGCGCTTTTGACCTTCCAAATCAACCTTGCTAAATTTCCATGACTTTAAGGGGTTAGTTATTCTTTTTTGAAAACGTTTTTTTTGTTCAGATTTTGTTATTGAAAACCAAAATTTTATAATAAAAACACCATCATCTATCAACATTTTTTCAAAGTCATTTACCTGTGACA
Organism: Flavobacteriales bacterium; assembly: GCA_004213965.1. Taxonomy (GTDB): domain Bacteria; phylum Bacteroidota; class Bacteroidia; order Flavobacteriales; family Flavobacteriaceae. The sequence continues at coordinate 6,647 of SGZI01000004.1, read as the reverse complement.
TAAATTCATCATATTCTTTATTTGTGCAAAATCCCATCACTGGCTCAACCACCGCTCTATTATACCAACTTCTATCAAAAAATACTATCTCGCCAGGATTTGGCATCATTTTCATATACCTTCTAAAATACCATTGGCCTTTTTCTTCTAAAGTTGGCTCAGGAAGAGCAACAATTCTAGAATTTCTTGGGTTCAAGTGTTGAGAAAAACGTTTAATAGCACCTCCCTTTCCTGAAGCATCCCTTCCTTCTAATATAATACAAACCCTCAGGTTTTGATTTTTAATAAAGTTCTGAAGATCTGCTAATTTAGATTGTAGAGACAACAATTCATTATTATAATCTACCTTATCAATGACTTTTTTATATTTTTTTGCAGGGAGTTTATTTTTTAAAATTTTTAAAAATTTATCCTTGTCATTAAATAATATTAAATCCTTTTCACTTAACATATATGTATAAATTATTTCTTAAATAAGCAGATTATGTCTGATAACAGAAATATAAATCCTGTTAAAAAGGCAGATCGTCTAGATCCTCTTTATTTACATCATCAGCTGGCTCAAAAGGGCTTAATGAATCTAGCCCCGGCTCTTGATGATCCGAATTTTGGTTCTGCAAAGGCTCAATTCTCCATCCTTGAAGAGAAGTAAAATATTTAATTTCTTTTGGATTGGTCCCAGGTTTTTCCCATTCTCTACCCCTTAAATTAATACCAATTTTTACATCCTGGCCTTGCTGAAAGCCATTCAATAAATCTGTTTTATCTTGAACAAACTCAACACACAATGTTTGAGGATATTGTTCTTGTGTTACAATTACTAATTCTCTTTTTCTGAAACTATCTGTTATTTCTTGGACATTTCCTACCAATTTGATTTTACCCTGAACTTCCATTTAATTTGATTTCTGATTAATATATGAATTGACAAATTTAACAATCTAAAATAAAGATTAGCAATTATTTGCAAATTAATGAATAGTTTGTTTTGATTTAATCTCACTATATTTAGTGTCAATATTATTTAAATAAAGAATGAAGGATAATACAAGTATTATTAGATGGTCAATTATTTTAGGTTCATTCATTATAATTTCATCAATACTTTGGAATACCTACATTTTCTTTCAAAATTTTAAAAGTGAAGAAAGAATTAAAATGGAGATTTGGTCTAAAGCTCAGATTGAATTAATAAATTCTGATCAAGAAAATATATCCCCACTTACTTTAGATATTTTAAGAAAAAATACTTCTACTCCTATGATTATGGAAAATACAGAGGGAAATATTGACTCTAGTAATATAGAAAATTTTAATCCTTCAGACTCAATTTTAGTTGCTAAACTAATTGAAAAATTTTCTAGAGAAAATAAGCCAATAGAAATTAAATATAATGGAGAGATATTATCAATCTTATATTATGGAAATTCAAATGTTATTAATAAATTAAAATATTATCCAATAGCACTTCTTCTAATAGTATTTTTATTTGGATCTGTAGTATATTTCTTTTATAGAAGCTCAAAGACTGCTGCTTTAAATAAATTATGGTCAGGAATGGCTAAAGAGACTGCTCACCAAATTGCAACACCATTATCTTCCATTATGGGTTGGGTAGAAATTCTAAAAACCAAAAATATTGATGATAATTATATTGATGAAATTCAAAAAGACATTAAAAGGCTAAATATAATTACTGATCGATTTAGTAAGATTGGTTCAGTTCCAGTACTTGAAAAAAATGATGTTATTTCAGAAACTAAAAGTGCTTTTGAGTATATGAAAAACAGGACTTCAAATTCTGTAAATTTTAAAATAAAAACTCCAAAAAAAGAAATTATAGCATTACTAAATCCTCAGCTCTATGGATGGACAATTGAAAATCTTATAAAAAATAGTATTGATTCAATGAAAGGAAAAGGAGATATTACTATTGAGATAGCTGAAACAAAATTATTGGTTGATGTATTAATAGCAGATACTGGTATTGGAATAGATAAAAAGCTTTTTAATAAAATATTTGATCCTGGTTATACGTCTAAAGAAAGAGGTTGGGGATTAGGTCTTTCTTTATCAAAAAGAATAATTGAAGATTATCATAAAGGAACTATAGAGGTAGTTTCTTCAAAAATTGGAGAAGGCACAACAATAAAAATTCAATTAAAGAGAACTGTAGGCTAAAGAAATTTTTTCTGAAACATCAATAAACTCATCTTCTTCTAACTTTATCTTATTTATAAATGTTACATCTTTAATATCAGTTATTGGAATTAAATGAACATGAACATGAGGTACTTCTAGTCCAATAATAGATAAAGCTACCTTTTCACAAGGAATAGTGTTTTTAATTGCTAAAGCAACATTTCTAGAAAAATTAATTAATTCCTTAAAAAGTTCTGGATCAAGATCCAGAAAATCATCAACTTCAACCTTTGGGATACACAATGTATGTCCTTTAGTATTTGGGTTAATATCTAAAAAAGCTAAAAATTTGTCATTTTCAGCAACTTTAAAGCATGGAATATCTCCGGAAATAATTTTTGAAAATATTGATGACATTTATCTAGAAATTTCTAAGATTTTAAATTTTAAAGTACCATTTGGAACACTTATTTCAGCTACATCTCCAACTGATTTTCCCAGTAATCCTTTACCAATTGGGGAATTTACAGATATTTTCCCAGAAGCTAAATCTGCTTCACCATCTGCTACAAGCATATAGTCCATCTCCATTCCATTAGCCTCATTTTTAATTTTAACTTTCGATAATACTAATATTTTAGAAGTATCTAGCTGACTCTCATCCATTAATCTAGCTCCAGCTAAAGTTTCTTCTAATTTTGAGATTTTCATTTCTAACATTCCTTGAGCTTCCTTTGCTGCATCATATTCAGCATTTTCGCTTAAATCACCCTTATCTCTTGCCTCAGCAATTGCATTAGATATTTTGGGTCTCTCAATATCCTTTAATTTATTAAGCTCTTCCCTTAAGTTTTTTAATCCCTCTTCAGTATAATATGAGACTTTACTCATGATCTAATATTTTGTCTATTAACTAGTTATATTAAAAAAATCTCGTTTACACGAGATCATAATCAAATATACAAAATATTTATTTCAATCTTATTTTATTGTAATTTCACAAAATGAAAAGACAGATACTATTTTACTTTATGCTATGTGGGGTTTTTTCATGCTCTGATATAGATCCAGACCCTAGGTGTAATTTTTTGTTAAACATAAAAGTTGCTCATGAAGTAAATCTAAATCTACCTCAATACAATGATTTGAATTTCATTAGCAACTCAGTATACGTAGGAAATATTGGTAACGGTGGAGTAATAGTAACAAATTCCGGCACTGGATTTTTAGCTTGGGATGCTGCCGATCCAAATCACACATATAGTCAATGTTCAATTTTGTCTATCGAAGGTTTAGAAGCTTCTTGTAATTGCCCTGATGAAAATAAATACAGTTTAATAACTGGTCAATCTTTAGAAACTCAATTAACATGTGGCTTAAAAACATATAGGGTAGAACAAAATGGTAGTAGTCTGCTAATTACTAGTTTTTAAAACTTAAAGGTAATTCCTAATAAATAATTTCTTGTAGCTTGGGGGTAATACCCAACACCTTCATATGTTACTACCTGTTCAGGAATACTCCACGTGTCATCATAAGTGTAATGATACCCATTTGAAACATAGTTTGTATTAAATAAATTATTTATTATAGCTGAAATAGTTACTTCATTAAATAATTTGGTATTTTTTAATTTAAAAACAATATTAAAATAAGATATGGTATATGAGTCTAATTTTGATAAATCAGAATCTGTATTACTCATAAACTGATCTCCAATATGCTTAGTTATAAAGGATAAATATAATTTGTTTATTGGGGTAAACCTAAAGCCTATAGATGAAACTAATTTTGGTGAAAATGAAATTTGAGTATCACCTAAATTTACTATTTCACCATTAATTGAAGTCAAATAATTAATGTTTTTATTTTCACTTATACTCATGTTCGCATTTATACTGATTTTATTTGACATGTTTAGTATAGATTCTATTTCTAAGCCATGTCTATAACTTTGTCCACTATTTTCTCTAACTGGTGTTCCAACATCATCTATCTCGCCAGTTAGTACAAGTTGATTCTTATACTTCATATAATACCAGTTTGCATTTATAAGAATTTTTTCTAATTTATAATTCCATCCCAATTCAATATCAACTAACTCTTCAGGTTTAATTTGGCTATTACTTTCAAAATCACTTCTAGTTGGTTCTCTAAATGCTTTGGAAATAGAAAAATAGAATCTATTTTTTTTATTCAATTCAAAATTAAGTCCAGCCTTTGGGTTAAAGAAACTATATGATTTGTCAATTAAAAAATCTTCTAAATTTGAAGTATCTCCATTAGTTTTATATGTTATATTTCTTAGTTGCAAATCCCCATATATGGTAATTGCATCTGAAAACTGATAAATATATTTTAAGAAATTACTAAAATCTTTTTTTACTCCATTTCCATTGTAATACAAATCATTATATTCAATATCATCTGAGTTTTGTGCCCAAATTATTTCTCCAAAATGATCTCCATCATACTTGCTATATGTTGTTCCAAAAATTATATTATTTTTTTTGTATTCGTATTCAAGAGAATAATTAAATACTAAAAATTTATTATCTAGCCATTTTCTAGTTATATAATCTTGGTTATTATTTTCATTATACTGTTCGTAGTATCCCAAACCATTTGTAAGATTGATTCCAAGATTTGAAGTTATTCTATTGTTTATTATTTCACTCCAATGTAATTGAAAATGATCTTGCTTATAATTATCTACTTCATTCTGATAAAATTTAACCTCACCATTTAAATCATAATATAATCCCGAGGGATTGTATGTTCTGTCTGTTGCTAAAGTTTCTGGATCAATCCCATTCCAAGCCTGATAGGTTATTTCATGTCCGCCAAAGTTCAAAAATTTTACAAGTGTCTTGTTTTTTTTATATGATAGTTGTAAAAAATAAGACTTTAAATCTGATGATGCCCTATCAATATAGCCGTCTGAATCAATTTTAGATAACCTCCCTGAAAATTCAAATTGCTCATTTATTAGGCCTGTGCTAAATCGAAATGTATTTTTTAATGTATTATAACTGCCTATAGAATTAGAGTTTTCAAAATAAGGGTCATCAGATATTTTATCTGTTAAAATATTTATACTAGCTCCAAAAGCACTTGAGCCATTAACGGATGTACCAATTCCTCTCTGAACTTGTAAATTTTCGACCGATGAAGAAAAATCAGGAAGATCTACCCAAAAAGTTCCCAAAGATTCAGCATCATTATAAGGGATGCCATTAATGGTAACATTTGTTGATTGTGAATTAATACCTCTTATTCTAATTCCAGTATAACCAATACCTGCTCCAGCATCTGATGTAGTAACAACATTAGGCAAAAAGTTTAATAAAATTGGCAAGTCCTGACCCAAATTTCTATTTGAAATTTCTTTTTTTGAAATATTATTATATGCAATTGGAATATTGTTTTTTACCCTAACCGATGATACTAAAACCTCTTCAAGATTCTCTATTTTCATTGAATCTATAGCAATTTCTTGAGATAGAGCAGAAAGAGTAATTAGATAAAAAAAAATGATTAATTTTTTCATAAGTCTCATTTATAAAGAATAAAAAGGGGAATTATTCATTTGTTATTCCTAAACAGCATTATCTGTTCTAGGTTCAATGGGTATGATCTCAGCCTATAAAGCACCCCCTTATGAGAATAATCAAATATAATATTTTTATATTTCTGAGTTTAAAATATTATATAAAAAAGCGGCTATACTAAAAAAGTATAACCGCTTTTGCTAAACAAAAACAAATAATTAAAAAGTATAATTCAATCCTACAGAGATATTTCTGCCCATTTCATGAATTCCTAAGTTTTTCAGTCTTGACATATGGTCAATATATTCTTCATTCAATAAATTATCTACAGACCAAAATATATTTAAAGAATTCTCTGATATATCAATTTTATGTGAGCCTGAAAGATTAACTGTAAAATAAGAATCAGTACTAGATTCAAATTCACTTACATTATCCTGTTTTGACTTATATAAGAAATCCAATTCAAAAACATTATCACTAATATCTATAGTAAAATCCTGCCTAAATGTTAATGGAGCAATCATTGGAAGGTAATCTCCATCAGATGTTTCTCCATTCAGATACTCTACTGATGTATCAAAAGATAGCCAATCAATACCAGTTTGATATGATAAATTTATATCTCCTCCAAATATTTTACTATCCGTTTGATCAAAATGATAAACAGGAAGATCATCTATAACTCCACCCGTTGGACTTAGATATATGTAATCAAATATACTATTATGAAACACATTTACACCTATAGAAAAATCTGAATTATTTGTGTAACTATATGAAACATCGAATTGAGTATTTTGTTCTTCAACTAAACTAGTACTGCCTATTTCATATTGATTTGCTCCATGGTGAACACCATTAGAAAATAATTCTGATAAAGTTGGAGCTCTATAACCTGATGCCATATTTACTCTAACAACTGAATTTGAACCCAAACTTTTCTTTAATCCT
>SGZI01000039.1 GCA_004213965.1 Flavobacteriales bacterium | reverse complement strand
CAACTGAGTTCACTGTTGAAACAGATTTTTTATTATGTAAAGAAATTTTAGGATATTTTCTAAATAGATTTCCTTCAAAATCGTTCATTTGAAAGGTAATAATATCTGCATCTGGCAATAAATCAAAGGCTTTGATTACAATAGAGTCAAAATTTGGTTCATATATAATGTCATCATCTGAAAATAAACATAAATCAGATGTAGCAGTTTTTATTGCCAAGTTTCTACTCCTTGAAAGACCAATTTCATCAGAATTAATTACATTGAAATTATCCTTATAAATATTTAATTTATTGTTGGATTGATTAATTACTAATACTTGATGTTTAAAATTAGGGCAGTTTTTAAACATTTTATGAATAAAAGTATCACTATTCTGATCCTTTGTAGATACTAAAATTTCTAAAGTAGCGTTTTTATTGGCAACGTTGTTCATTAAAAATCATATTTGGACAAATGTAGAAAAATTAATGAGAATTTTATTGATCGGAGAATACAGTGGATTACATAACTCCCTTAAAGAAGGGTTAGAAAAAAATGGTCATGAGGTTACTTTAATTGGCTCTGGAGATGGTTTTAAAAAATATCCTATGGATATTAAAATTGAATCAACAATTTTTGAATTTCCATTATTAAAGACATTAGCAAAATTAATTGATAAAATATTTAGAATAAGCTTGAATGAAATTGAAATTTGGTTAAAAACAAAAATGATTTTACACAAGCTGGTTGATTATGATGTTGTACAATTAGTAAATGAAAATGCTTTTAGAACAGCTCCGTCATTACAGATTCCATTAATAAAATATATATTAAATAATAATAAAAAGTTATTTCTACTTTCATGTGGAACAGATTATAAAAGTGTAAAATATAGTATAGATAAAAAATTTAGGTACTCAATACTAACCCCGTTCTTAAACAATAGGAATCTTAAAAAAATATATAAGCCTATCTTAAAATATCTAACAAAAGATTACATTAAGCTTCACAATTTTCTTTTAAAAAATATTAACGGCATTATAAGTTCTGATTTAGATTATCATATTCCATATATAGGGGATGATAAATATTTAGGAATGATCCCAAATCCAATTAATATCGAAAAAAATAATTTTAATCAATTGAAAACAAATAATAGAATTAAAATTTTTCATGGAATTAATAAAAGAAATTATGTAAAAAAAGGGAATAAATATTTTGAGGAAGCTATGGAGGTAATAAATTCAAAATATAAAGATAAAATTGAATACATTAAATCAATTGATATACCACATAAAGATTATTTAAACCATTATCAAAACTGTCATATTCTACTAGATCAGGTTTATGCGTATGATCAAGGATATAATGCGTTGGAGGCAATGAGTAAAGGGAAAGTAGTATTTACTGGTGCAGAAAAAGAATGGCTTGAATATTATAACGTTGAGGAAGATAAAATTGCTATAAATGCACTGCCTAATGTAAATTATATAGTATCTAAAATTGAATGGCTAATTAACAATCCGAATGAATTAAAATTAATTTCGAAAAATGCTAGAGAATTTATTGAAAAATATCATCATTATATTAATGTTGCTAAAGAATATGAAAACATCTGGAGCAAAAATTAATTAATCTTATATTTGATAATCTTATGGTTCACTTTAAACCAAATCTATTCATTCCAGGAGCAGCTAAATCAGGCACAACAACACTTCATAATTTATTAAATAATCATCCTGATATATGTATGTCTTCAAATAAAGAGCCTGTATATTGGAATAATGCAGAATTTGATAATTTAAATGATGAAGCTAAAATAAAATACTCAAATATTTTTAAAGATAAAACGAAAAAAATTATTGGTGAGTCAACAACATCATATATGTTTTATGATTCATTTATAGAAAGAATTAATAAAAACTACGAAACACCTCCAAAATTAATATTTGTGCTTAGAAATCCTATTGATAGGTTCAATTCACATTACTGGTGGATGAAGGGTCTAGGTCTTGAAAAACAGAATTTTGAAAATGCACTTAATAATGATTTAAAAAAAGAGTTTAAACCTTATAGCTATTATCCAAAATATTATTTTCAATTTGGTCTTTATGCCAAGTGGCTTAGCAGATTCTATGATTGCTTTGATAAATCTCAGATAAAAATTATAACATTTGAAAAACTAATAGAAGAACAATTAGAAACTGCAAATTCATGTTTTGAATTTCTAAAAATAGATAAGTTAAAAAACATAAGAAGCAATAATTCAAATCAAACAGCCATATTAAAAAATCCCAGGCTTTACCATTTCTTAAATAAATCAGCAATTGGAAAATATTCCTATACTAAAATTGGGAAATATCTACTTCCAAAAACAACAATTGAAATAATTAAAACAAGAATTAAAGATAGTTTGCAAAAATGGGATAAAGAAAATGTTAAATATCCAAAACTAACAAAAGAGTATAGGTCTAAATTAAAAGTGTTATATTCTAAAGATATACATGATCTGAAAAAAATAACAAATTATAAGTTTAATGAATGGACAGATTTTAATTCCTTGAAATGAATTTTATAAAAACATCACTGTATTCTGGAATAAGTACAGCTATTAGCCTATTGGTTAGATTAATATCTAACAAAATAGTAGCTGTTTATCTTGGAACCAATGGAATCTTCCTTCTAGGTCAACTAAAAGATTTTTTAAGATTAAGTAATGTTTTAAGTGGTTTTGGAATAGAAAATGGCATAATAAAATACACATCACAATTTCAAGAATCAGATGAGGAATTAAAGAAAATTCTCTCGACTAGTTTTAAAATTCACCTTATATTCTCATTAATTTTTTCAATTCTAATTCTATTTTTTAGCAATATTATTGCAGAATACTTATCGCTAGATTTTGAATCAAAATTTTACTTTTTAGTTCTATCAATTTCAGTAATCTCTTTCTCAATTCATACACTTTTAATGTCTATTATTAATGGTATTAAAAGAATAAAACTATATGTAACCATTAATGTTGTTTCAGTAATTATTTCTGCAATTGTAATGATTACTCTAGTATTAAAATATGCTGTTATTGGTGCATTATATGCGCTGATTATTAATCAAATTATAACACTAGCAGTTACTTGTATCCTTTTTTATTTATACAAACCATTTAAAATAAGTCTACTCTTTTCAGGTTTTGATTTTAATTATTTTAAAAAATTATCAAGTTTTTCTATAATGGCAATAACTGGGCCAACATGTTTAATAATTTCAACATTTATTGTTAGGTATTATATTTCTGATGAGTTTGACACAAATTTTGCTGGCTCATGGGAGGCTATGTGGAGAATTTCTGCAATCTACCTGCTTTTCTTAATAAGTACATTTAAATTTTATTTAATACCAACTTTTTCAAAACTTAATAATGAAGATTTAAAAGAAGAAGTATTTAAAATATGGAAAGTTGTAGTACCTATAATTATTATAATTACAGCGGGGGTTTATCTACTTAGAGATATCATTATAACTGTTTTGTTGTCTAAAGAGTTTTTTTTAATAAATGAAATTATATTTTTCCATCTCTTAGGAGATATAATCAAAATAAACTGCTGGGTTTTAGGTAATATCTTAATATCAAAAGCAGATACTAAAGCATTTGTTTTCTTTCAGATTGAATGGTCTGTAATATTTGTTGTGTTATCATATTTCCTAATAAATGCATATGGCTTTTGGGGAGTCTCTCTAGCATACTTTATTACATATATTATTCACTTTTCCTTGCTAAACATTCACCTTAGGAAATTACTGTGGATAAAAAGTAGTTAAATCATCTAAATTTTAATGAAAATTTTTCTCTTGTATAATTGATAAATTATAATGTAAATAACAATTGTATAGAACAAAGCCCAATCTAAAGAAACAAATTCAGCAGGAAGGCCAATTTTAATTCCTGTATTCATCCAGAATTTCTGAAAACCAACTCCACCTATTATTGGAAACTGAAAAAGTCTCCACACAATTCCATGAAGCACATAAGCAGCAATTGCATTAGATCCAAAAACAAGTCCAAATTTTATATTAGAAGTATATTTTTTTTCATCAATAACCCACATAGACATTGCTAGTGTTATCATTGCAAGTCCAGAGCTATATAAAACATAAGAGCTTGTCCATATATGCTTATTTATAGGAAATATATAGTCCCAAAAATGACTAATAATTAAAATAATGGAACCCCAGAAAAATATTTTTATAATCTTTTCTAGATTGCTATACACATTATTCTTTATTATGTTACCACAAATCATTCCTGATATTCCAGTAACTACAGCTGGTATTGTACTAAACAAACCTTCAGGATCCCAAGTTCCTTGATACATTCTTCCAGGAACTATGAAACTATCAATCCACGCAGCAAAGTTTACTCCAGGCTCAAGAGTTCCTGCTGGATTACCATTAAATGGTATGTACATCATTATAATCCAGTAAACTAGTAATAAACAGCTGCCTAAAATTAACTGACTTTTATAATTAAAGTGGAGAAATATAATTGAACAAATTAAATATACTAAGGCAATCCTTTGAAGAACCCCTACAATACGCACATTAGAAAAATCAAAATCTGGAAATAATGCCAAGAAAACTCCTAATGCAAAAATTATTATAGTTCGTTTAATAATTTTAAGATATATGCTAGCTGTTATTTTTTCCTTAAAATTTCCTAATGATAATGTAATAGAAACTCCTACTATAAAAAGAAAAAAAGGAAATACTAAATCTGTTGGCGTTGCACCATTCCATTCAGCATGTCTAAGTGGAGCATAAACATAAGACCAACTTCCAGGATCATTAACAATAATCATCCCTGCAATTGTAATTCCTCTGAAAAAATCCAATGACAATAGTCTTTTCATAATCTAAATAGTTATATCATTATGTCGTCTAATTTTTTAAAATTAGAGGTGTTAATCTCATAAAAATCCTGGGTTGCACTTCTTGCTCCAAATCCTTCCTTCCAATATAATAGTCCTTCATTAATGTTTTTCCCATTATTCTCATTTGAATTTCCAAAATCTAAATATTCCTTGCTATTAAATACCTCTTCAATTAAATAAGTGAATAAATAATCTAAACTTCCCAGTTTATTTTTTTCTTTATTAGCAGAAATATATTGAACATGAGCGGTAGTCTTAGTTTCAAAAATAGTAGCACCTGCTACAATCATATCATCTAGATATACATTAAACTGTCTTATTTTCTTTGGGAATAGACTCTTTAGCCTGGCAATCTCTTCAAGAGTATGCACAGGAGAAATCCCATGCTTATTTTTTAAATTTGGAACTAAAATGGTATTCCAGAAATTATCAAAATTTGAATCCTCTTTTACATTAAGTTTAAATTTTTTACCCCTCTTATTTCCCTGCATTCTATCTCTAGAATAGGAGTTTTTTCCAATTTTAACTACTGACAAAACATCTCTTCTAATTAATTTAGAATCCACTATATGCAATAAATATTTTACTTCACTACTAGGTAATATTCTATATATTTCAGGGATTTCCTTAATAATTAAGGAAGCGTAATTATTAGAATGTAAATGAGATAGTAGTAACCTAAATATTTTTAATACATCAGAAAATTTAATATGACTTCCAATAATTAATCCTCCATAGGTCAACCCTTGATGAGAGTATATAGTCTTATTAACCTTATTTGCAGGAAAAACTGCAATAACTTCATTGTCTTTATAAAATATAATAGAATAGTCGTAAAATCGATCTTTATGGTATTCTAAAAAGTCTCTTCGAAATAAAAATGTTCCATTCTTAGACTTATCTATAAAATTATCCCACTGAGATTTTAATTTCGAATGATAGATAGAATGAGAAAACATATTTTAAGATTAAATAAAAAACGGAAGGTATGGATATTTAGTATTACTATATTGTTTTTTTAAAAAAAAGCATAAAAAAAAGGCCCTTGATCAAAGAGCCTTTTTTTATTAATTTATGATTTAAATTACTTTGTTCTCATTGGTAAGTATGGTGACTTAACCCAGTTAAATAAAGTATTTAATACATTCCAGAAGAAAGTATATAATGCCATTACAACATATAACTTAGCTAGAATAACAGCTACTTGAACAAATCCCCAAGCAGATGCAACAACATCTCCAGCCCAAGAACCATCTCCTGCTCTAGAAACATCCCAGCTCCAGAAATCGTTAAGCACTCCGCCTACCCATTCTAGACCTACCATGTTAGTAAATGCATCCATAGCTGAACCTGGAAGAGCATAAGCATAATCAAAGTTCGACATCCAACCAGTATCTACTCCACCTGTCATATCAACAAACCCTGCAGAAACTGCAGAAACTGCTGCTGCAACTGCAGCAAATGTAGCTACTAGAGCTGTAACATGTCCAACTGCTTTGATTGTAGCCATTGGTAAGTCGTGGAATAAAAGAGTGACTGTGTCACCTTTTGAACCTGCAACTTCTTCACCAACACCTCTTACTACCATTGCGATAGGAAATGCAGCGTATACCCATAAAGCCATACCTAGAATACTTCCAACCATTGCTGTGCCTTCACCCATTCCTCCTTCCCAAAGGATAGAAAGAGATGCAAAAACAGAACAAAACCAAGTTACAAAGGCACCGACTCTAAAAAAGTCTCCTGCCCAACTTGCTAGGTTACCTTCTGAATCACTCATACATGAGTTCCAGCAATTCCAAGGTAATTTTCCGTTGACCTCACTAGGGAGATCAATTAAGCGATTTAAAATTTTTTCCATAATACTTAATTAATTAATTAGTTAGTTAAGCCACAAAAATACAAATTAATTTGTATTTGGAGAAATTTACTAGTTTATATGGTTAGAATTAGAGTATTAAGATCTAATTTTTTTAAAAAATCATTATTTAATTTTTTTAAAAGAATAATTAAAATGATATGAATAATAAGTAATTGTATTTCAATTAATTGTCTTAAAATAAGGTTAAAAAAGACAGTAATTATGTAAATAATAATAACTTTGCTCAAATATTTAAGAATATTATGGAATTAAAGAATATACCTAAACTAAAACATAGTAGATCAAACAGTTTTTTTCTGATAGCAGGTCCCTGTGCAATAGAAGGGGATGAAATGGCTAATAGGATTGCTAAAGAAATATTAGCTATTACAAATAAACTGGAAATTCCATTTATATTTAAAGGAAGTTTTAAAAAAGCTAACAGAAGCAAATTAGACAGTTTTACAGGTATAGGAGATGAAAAAGCTCTAACTATACTAAAGAATATTTCTGACTCTTATAACATTCCAACATTAACTGATGTTCATCAAATATCTGATGTAGCACTAGCTTCTAAATATGTTGATGTCTTACAAATACCCGCTTTTTTAGCCAGACAAACTGATCTGCTTGTTGCTGCTGCAGAAACTGGAAAAACTATTAACATAAAAAAAGGTCAATTTATGAGTCCTGAGAGCATGAAACATGCAGTGGAAAAAATAACAACATCAGGTAATGAAAATGTTATGATAACAGATAGGGGGACTATGTTTGGATACCAAGACATGGTTGTAGATTTTAGAGGAATTCCAACAATGCAAGATGTTGCCACTACAGTTTTAGATGTAACGCATTCTCTACAAAAACCAAATCAATTATCTGGTGTAACAGGCGGGTTACCTAAAATGATTGAAACAATAGCAAGAGCAGGAATAGTAAATAATGTAGATGGAATCTTTATAGAAACACATTTTGATCCTAAAAATGCTAAAAGTGATGGTGCAAACATGCTAAATTTAGACAATCTTGAAAAGTTATTAACAAATTTGGTTAAAATCAGAAGAACAATAAATAAACTTGACTAATTTTCTTTAATCTTACCTGTAAATGCACTTATTTAAGACTTAAGTGAAGAAAAATATCTAATTACAATTTTATTTTAGTTACAATTCCATATTTATCAATTAGATATACTAAGGAAGTAATAGCTGCAGCGCCTAATTCTAATTCTCTTTTGTTTATTGCATCAAAAGTGTCACTAGATGAATGATGATGATCAAAATACCTCTGAGAATCAGGTTTTAGACCACTAAGCACATTGTTTGGCGTTTTTAAAGGTCCTACATCTGCTCCACTGCCTCCTAGTTCAAAAAAGTGTATTAAATATGGCTTAAATAAGTCTTTCCAGGTTAATATCTGGTTGAAATTCTTCTGATCACTTTCAAAATAGAAACCTCTTGGAGAAAATCCTCCTGCATCACTTTCTAAGGCAAAAATGTGATTTTCACCCTTAGCAAATGATTCTTCAGCATATTTTTTAGCTCCTCTAGTACCATTCTCTTCATTCATAAATAAAACTACACGAATAGTCCTTTTAGGAGTAACACCTGATAATTTTAATAATCTAATCACGTCCATAGACTGAACGCATCCTGCACCATCATCATGAGAACCATCACCTAAATCCCAAGAATCCAAATGACCTCCTACAACAATATATTCATCAGGAAATTCACTTCCAGTTAATTCACCAATAACATTATAGGATAAAACATCTTTAAATTGTTTACAGTTCTGCTTAAAATAAAATTTAATATCATTATCTAATTTTAACATTGTACTCAATAGTTCCGCATCATTTGTACTAATTGCAGCAGATGGAATTCTATTATCAGCAGGAATATCCCCATAAGTCATACTTCCAGTATGAGGTAAATCATCAAGCACTAGATTCATAGATCTAACAATTACACCAACAGCTCCATATTTGCTTGCATGTACAGCCCCTTCATATCTTTGATTAACACATCCTCCATATGATCTAAATGTATCTATTAATGTTTCGTCCATGGGTCTGTTGTAGAATACAATTTTTCCTTCAATATTTGATTTACCGAGCCTTTCTAAATCGTCGAAGTCTTTTACTTCAATAATATTTGCTTTTAATCCACTAGCAGGTGTAGCAATTGATCCTCCTAGAGCACAAATATTAACATTAGTTGTTTTTCCAGGAGCGGTTTCTATATATGCAAATTCAGGATTACCCCTCACCCATTTTGGAACCATTACTGGTTGTAACCAGACTTTATCTAATCCTATTTTTTCAAGTTCTGACTTAGTCCAGTAAACTGCCTTTTCTGCATTTAATGACCCTGATAAACGTCCGCCAATTTGATTTGAAAGGTAATCTAGCCATTGATAGCTTTTTCCATTGGTAAGAGAATTGTCATATATAGTTCTAATAGTGTTTGCATCTTCTTGAGAAAAAAGATTAATTGATATAAAAAAGATAAAAAGAAGTTTTTTCATTTTATAGATAATTATTTAGCAAATTCTTTAACATTTTTATCAGATATTTCATTTTCATCACCTAATATTATTAATCTCTCAACTACATTCCTTAACTCTCTAACATTACCAGTCCAATCCATTGATTTTAATAATTTAATTGCTGATTTAGAAAATTTCTTAACATCAGACCCTTGAGACCTTGATATATTATCTGAAAAATGGCTTATCAATAATGGAATATCATCTCTTCTTTTATTTAAAGAAGGGACCTTCACAATTATTACAGCAAGTCTGTGAAATAAATCCTCTCTAAACTTACCTTTTTCTATCTCATTTTTTAAATCTTTATTAGTAGCTGCAATTACTCTAACATCAATCTTAATATCTTTTCCACCACCTACTTTCTGTATGCAGTTGTCTTGAAGAACTCTTAAGACCTTTGCCTGTGCCGAAAGACTCATATCTCCAACTTCATCAAGAAAAATTGTTCCACTATTAGCTGCTTCAAACTTTCCTGTCTTATCTTTAACTGCACCAGTAAAAGATCCTTTTACATGACCAAATAGCTCACTTTCAATTAATTCACTAGGAATAGCAGCGCAATTAACCTCAATTAAAGGGTTATGAGCTCTATTACTTGAACTATGAATTGATTTAGCTACAAGCTCTTTACCAGAGCCATTAGGTCCAGTAATTAATATTTTTGCATCTGTTGGAGAAACTTTTTTTATAAGCTCTTTAATATTATTTAATTCTTTACTCTCCCCAACCA
>SGZI01000038.1 GCA_004213965.1 Flavobacteriales bacterium | reverse complement strand
TTTATAATACTCACTTATTCTGTTTTTTATAATTGATTCATCAGAATCGTCAGATCTACCACTAGTTTTTCCTCTTTTTACTAGTCTTGAAATAAGGATATCATCTTCAACCTCAAGAGCTATCATAGCAGATATAACTGTATTATTTGAAGCCATTAACTTATCTAGGGCTATTGCTTGACTGGTAGTTCTTGGAAATCCATCAAATATAAATCCATTGCAGTCCAAATTATTTATAACTTCATTGTTAAGCATTTCTATTGTTACTTCATCTGGAACTAATTCCCCTTTATCCATATAGCCTTTGGCAAGTATTCCTAATGGAGTATTATTTTTAATGTTGTTTCTAAAAACATCACCAGTAGAAATATGAAATAAATTATAAGAATTTTTAATAATCTCTGCCTGAGTTCCTTTACCAGCCCCTGGAGGTCCAAATAAAACTATATTTTTCATTAATAATCTATTTATTGTTATGAAGATGATTTATTAGACAAATATAATCAAATCAATAGGTTAATTTCTAATTGATTAAATATTAAAATGTATTTTTGCTCTAGTTAAATTTAATCACAAATGCAGTACTTCTCTACTAATTTTAAACTTGGCATTCTAGGTGGGGGTCAATTAGGCAAAATGCTTCTATCAGAGTGTGCAAAATTTGACATCCATACAATAGTGCTTGATCCCAATAAAGAAGCCTCATGCAGTAATCTAGCATCAGAATTTTTTGTTGGAGATCTTATGGATTATGATACAGTTTTGAATTTTGGAAAAAAAGCAGATGTTATTACAATTGAAATTGAGAATGTTAATGCTGATGCATTGGAAAAATTAGAGAGTTTAGGAAAAAAAGTTTATCCTTCTTCAAAAAATATAAAAACTATTCAAAACAAGGGTCTGCAAAAATTATTTTACAAAGAAAACAATCTTCCTACCTCAAAGTTTAAAATTCATTCCAATATAAAATCTATTGAGCAGGACATAACATCAAATAGTCTAACTTTTCCTTTTGTATGGAAAAGTGCTCAATTTGGATATGATGGAAAAGGAGTTAAAATTGTAGAGAATAAAGATGAACTAAGTGAGCTTCCAAATGTAGAGTGTATAGTTGAAGAAAAAATTAAAATCAAAAAAGAACTTTCTGTAATTGTTTCAAGAAATGAATCAAATCAAGAATCAAGCTTTCCGGTCGTTGAAATGGATTTTAATCCTAACTCAAATTTAGTTGAAAGAGTAATTTGTCCTGCTAATATTTCAATGTCAATTCAAGAAAATGCAATTCATATTGCAAAAAATCTATCTAAGTCTCTTAATCATATTGGTCTGTTAGCTATAGAGATGTTTTTAACTCATGATGATAAAATACTTATTAATGAAATTGCTCCAAGGCCACATAATTCTGGTCATCACACAATAGAATGCTGCTTTACCTCACAGTTTGAACAACATTTAAGAAGTGTGCTTAATTTACCACTTGGTGATACATCTATTAAAATTCCAGGAATTATGTTAAATTTGGTAGGTGAAAACAAAAATGAAGGAGAAGTATTGTACGAAAATATTGATATGATAATGAAAATGCCAGGGGTCACCCCTCATATATATGGCAAAAAAAAATCAAGATTGAACAGGAAAATGGGGCATATTACAATTGTAAATAAAAATATAAATGATGCAATTGAAATGTCTAAGGAAATTAGAAAAATAATAAAAGTAACATCAAAATAAAATGTTAGAAGTTGGAATTATAATGGGGAGCAAAAGTGATCTTCCAGTGATGCAAAATGCAATAGATATTTTAAATGAATTTGGAGTAAATTCAGAAGTAGAAATTGTTTCTGCACATAGAACACCTGAAAAGATGTTTAACTACGCTCAAAATGCTAAGAAAAAGGGAATTAAGGTAATTATAGCTGGAGCTGGCGGAGCTGCACATTTACCTGGGATGATTGCTTCAATAACAACACTACCAGTTATAGGAGTTCCAATTAAATCAAGGAATTCAATAGATGGATGGGATTCTATACTATCAATTTTACAAATGCCAGATGGAGTGCCTGTAGGCACTGTAGCTCTCAATGGATCAAAAAATGCAGGTATACTTGCTGCACAAATAATTGCTACAACTAATGAGAAATTAAGTCAGAGGATTGAGGAGTATAAAAAAGAACTTGAAAGTAAAGTAATATCTTCAAACAAAGACCTAAATCAATAAAATAACTATCCAAAGAATAGGCACTCCCTCAACCCAAAATGAGGAATAGAATTTTGATTGTGATTCTTTACTATTGACAATTAAAAAAATCATTAATAAAGAAATTATAATAAAGTCAAAATTCAGATAGTACCAACTGTAATATTTTTGCTTTAACAATTCGATTAAAACAAAAGACAAACACAATATAACTCCAAGAATTTTTGTGTTTTTTATACCAATTTTTTGTGGGATTGTACTTAATCTACTATTATCAATATTAATATCCCTGATTTCAAAAGGGACAATAGCAATTAAAACATAAATAAAAATTTGAATAAAATTTATAATTAAAAATAATAATGATAATTCCGTATAAAATTCAAAGGGCAACAAAACAACAGTCATAGTCCAAACTAGGGCAACTACATATATTTTCAAACCTCTAACTGATCTTAAATTAGTATCTGAAAATAAAAAAAATGGAACTGCATATAAAAATGTAATTATTGAAATAAGGGCAATTAATAAAATCTCATTTAATGCTAGTTTAAATAAAAAGAATAAAGAAAAAATTGAAGAAAAAATTGAAGTACAAGTAATCAACTTTAATTTAATAGAAATACTACTATAATTCTCATATATATATGCGAAATATTTTATAAAATTATAAGCAAATAATGTAGAAAAAAATGTAAAACATAAGATATCATAATTAATAATTAGACTATACTTAATCATCATAATAGCCTGTAAACAACAAACAGATATAGATACATGCATGCTAGAATCAATATAAAAACTAAAAAGTTCTTTTAATTTTCTCATCTAATATTTGTTTGTTAATAAACTTGTAATCTTGTTTAAAATTAATAATAGATATTATTATAAAAATATGATTATTTAAGTACTTTTACATCCACTAATTCATCATTAAATGAATACTGAATCTTTTCTAATAAGACATATTGGTCCACGAGATGAAGATATCAAAAAAATGCTTAAAGTTGTCAAGGCTAAATCACTTGACGAACTTATTGATCAGACCCTTCCTAGTGATATTAAATTAAAAGAAAATATAAAGCTTGATGAACCATTAAGTGAATCAGAATATTTAACCCATTTAAAAAAAATATCTGCATTAAACAAAGTTTTTAAATCATATATAGGACTTGGTTATAATAGATCATATTTGCCAGCAGTTATTCAAAGAAATATTTTAGAAAATCCTGGATGGTATACAGCATATACTCCATACCAAGCAGAAATATCACAAGGTAGAATGGAAGCACTACTTAACTTCCAAACAATGATCACTGATTTAACGGGAATGGAAATCTCTAATGCATCTCTTTTGGATGAAAGCACTGCCGCCGCTGAAGCTATGACTCTCCTTTATGCAATAAGAGATAGAGATCAGAAAAAAAATAATGTATCAAAGTTTTTTGTTTCTAAGGATGTATTTCCTCAAACACTGTCTGTATTAAATACAAGATCAAAGCCCATTGGAATTGAATTAGTAGTTGGAAATATCGAAGATTTTAGTTTTGATTCTACATTTTTTGGTGCACTAATTCAATACCCTGGTGCATCTGGAGAAATAAAAAATATTGATTTGTTTATTTCAAAATGTATTTCAAATAATATTAAAACTGCTGTTGCTGCTGATATCTTAAGTTTAGTTTTATTAGAATCTCCTGGCAAACTGGGTGCAGATGTTGTAGTTGGAACAACTCAAAGGTTTGGAATACCATTGGGATATGGCGGCCCACATGCTGGCTACTTCGCAACTAAAGAAGCGTATAAAAGGAATATTCCTGGAAGAATTATTGGGGTTTCAATTGATTGCGATGGAAATAAGGCACTTAGAATGGCTCTACAAACAAGAGAACAGCACATAAAAAGAGACAGAGCTACATCAAATATATGCACAGCTCAAGTTTTACTGGCTGTGATGGCTGGAATGTATGCCGTCTATCATGGACCTAAAGGTCTAAGAGAAATTGCTAATAAAGTACATTATACAACTAGAGCGTTATCAAAAACCCTGAAATCATTTGGGCTAAAGCAGTTAAATTCATCTTTTTTTGATACCATTAGAATCGAAGCAAATAGAGATAAAATAAAAAAAGAAGCTGAAAAAAAAGAGATCAATTTTCATTATCCATCAGAAAATATTGTTTCCATTAGTATTAATGAAACTACTACCATTGATGATCTAAATGATATTATATCTGTTTTTTCTATAATTACAAATAAACCATTTACAAGATTAGATAAGATAGAAGAAAATATAGATGGCAAATTACTTCATAGAAAAACTGAATTTTTAACAAATTCTGTGTTTAATTCCTATCATTCAGAAACTGAATTAATGAGATATATAAAATCTTTAGAAAACAAAGATTTAGCTCTTAATAGGTCTATGATTTCATTAGGATCATGTACTATGAAATTAAATGCTGCCGCAGAGATGCTTCCTCTTAGCTGGAATAGATGGGGGAACATACATCCATTTGCTCCAAATTCTCAAACCAAAGGCTATAATTATGTCTTAAAAAAACTTGAAAATCAACTTAAAGAAATTACTGGATTTTCAGCAACATCATTACAACCTAATTCTGGTGCACAAGGCGAATACGCAGGCCTTATGGTAATTAAAGCATTTCATGAAAGCAATGGTAATTTTAATAGAAATATATGTTTAATTCCTTCTTCAGCTCATGGAACTAACCCAGCAAGTGCAGTAATGGCTGGAATGAAAGTTATAGTGGTAAAAGCAAATGAAAAAGGAAATATTGATTTTGATGATTTACGTGCAAAAGCTATTGAACATAAAGAAAATTTAGCAGCACTAATGATAACTTACCCATCTACTCATGGGGTTTTTGAAACAAACATAATTGAAATAACAAATCTTATTCACAATAATGGAGGTCAAGTATATATGGATGGAGCAAATATGAATGCTCAAGTTGGTATAACAAATCCCAAAATAATTGGTGCTGACGTATGCCACCTTAATCTTCATAAAACTTTTGCAATTCCACATGGTGGAGGTGGCCCTGGAGTTGGACCAATTTGTGTAGCTGAACACCTATCTCCATTCTTGCCTTCAAATCCAATAATTAATGTAGGAGGATCAAATGCAATTAACGCTATATCATCAGCTCCATATGGTTCAGCATTAGCTTGTTTAATATCATATGGCTATATATCTATGCTAGGTGCAAAAGGGCTTACCACAGCAACAAAGATCGCTATTTTAAATGCCAATTATATAAAAGAAAGATTATCAAAAAAATATAAAATCCTATACTCTGGAGAATTTGGAAGAGCTGCCCATGAAATGATAATTGACTGTAGACCATTTAAAGATAATGGAATAGAGGTTGGTGATATTGCTAAAAGATTAATTGACTATGGATTTCATGCGCCTACTGTATCCTTCCCAGTAGCAGGTACTCTTATGATTGAACCAACAGAAAGTGAAAGTAAGAAAGAATTAGATAGATTCTGTGATGCTATGCTATCAATCTGGGAAGAAATATCAACATGTTCAGAAAATGATAAAAATAATATTCTAAAAAATGCACCTCATACTCTTTCAATGGTTACATCTGATAAATGGACCCATGATTATTCAAGAAAAGAAGCTGCATTTCCTATTGAATACTTAAAAAAGAATAAGTTTTGGCCATCAGTTAGAAGAGTAGATGATGCTCATGGTGATAGAAATCTAATATGCAATTGTATTTCAATTGAAGAATATAGTAGTTAATATTTTAATTAATTATTAATATTTAATAAGTTTAACATAGAAAGTATTATAAAATAAAATGGGAATAAAAATTATAGGTAGTGGAAGTTGTATTCCAGAAGCTGTTCAAGAAAATTCTAAATTTATTAATAATTCATTTTACAACCCTGATGGCAGTAAAATTGATACACCTAATACTGAAATCATTGAAAAATTTGAAAAAATCACTGGAATTAAGGAAAGAAAATATGCGGATAATGATTTAAATGCTTCTGATCTTGGATATATAGCTGCAAAGAAGGCAATTGAAGATGCTTGTATTGATCCTGAAACTATTGATTACATTATTGTTGCTCACAATTTTGGGAACGTTAAATATAATACAGATGAAATTGATGTTTTTCCAGGATTAGCTGTAAGAATTAAAAATTTATTAAAAATTCAAAATCCACAATGTGTAGCATATGATATTCTATTTGGATGTCCAGGTTGGTTAGAAGCAGTTATTCAAGCAAAAAGCTTTATAAAATCAGGAATAGCAAAACGTTGTTTGGCCATTGGTGCAGATACGCTATCACGAGTTATTGATAAATATGACAGAGATTCAATGATTTTTGCAGATGGTGCTGGAGCAACTATTATAGAAGATTCTGATGAAGAAGGTGGGATTTTATCTCATAAAACTGAATCATATACAGAAGATCAGCTATATTATTTATTTTACGGAAAGTCAAATAAAGAAATATCAAATAATACCAGATATATCAAAATGAATGGTAGAAGAGTCTACGAATTTGCCTTAACAAATGTTCCAAAAGCAATAAAAATGTGTATTGATGAGGCTGGAGTTAACATAGCAGATGTAAAAAAAATATTACTTCATCAAGCCAATGCCAAAATGGATACAGCTATGGGTAAAAGACTATATAAGTTATATGATTTGGAATTTGATGAAGATATTATGCCCTTAACTGTTAAATATTTTGGAAATAGCTCTGTTGCAACCATTCCTACAATGTTTGATTTAATTAGAAGAAAAAAATTAGATAATCACATCTTTAATTCTGGTGATATTATAATTTTTGCTAGTGTTGGTGCTGGAATGCATATTAATGCAATGGTTTATCAATATTAAAATTGATAAATGTATAATGATAATTTTCCATATAAGAGGTTTAAAATAACACTTGAGTTTTTACAAAAACATATAGAAAAAGACGAATTAATTTTAGATCTTGGAATTGAAAACCCACTCTCATCATTAATAAAAAAAAATGGGTATAATATAAATAATACTTCTGGAGAAAATCTTGATATTGACAGATCTACCATAAAAAATTCAAATGCTGAGGTTATTACTGCATTTGAGATTTTTGAACACCTGCTAAATCCTTATAGTGTACTGAAAGATATTAAAGCAAAAAAACTTGTAGCAAGTATTCCTCTAAGATTATGGTTTGCAGGGGCCTATAAAAACAATAATGATGAGAGGGATAGACATTTTCATGAATTTGAAGATTGGCAATTTGATTGGTTGCTAAATAATACAGGATGGAAAATTGTAGATTATAAAAAGTTTACAAATCCTGTTAAAAAGATAGGTCTAAGGCCATTACTTAGGCTATTTACTGATAGATATTATTTAGTCTACGCAGAAAAAATTTGATTAAATCTATGAATATTAACATTATAATTCCTGTATTCAATGAAGAAAAATATCTTGAGAGATGTCTAGATTCCATAATAAAACAAACTTTACTTCCAACTAAACTTTTGCTAGTAAATGATAATTCAAGTGATAACTCTGAAACTATTTTAAAAAAATATTCTAAAGAATTTTTATGGATTAAATACATAAACATAAAATCAAATCAAGCGCATATTCCAGGAGAGAAAGTGATTACGACTTTTTATAAAGGGTTAGAAACAATTGATTCAAATTATGATATAATATGCAAATTTGATTCTGACATTATATTGCCTGAAAATTATCTAGAATCAATTATAAACATATTCAATAGTGACCCAAAAGTAGGAATAGCTGGAGGGAATCTATATATAAAGAAAAAAAACAAATGGGTATATGAAAAAATCTCATCAAAAGATCATGTTAGAGGGCCTATCAAATCCTATAGAAAAAAATGCTTTGAAGATATTCAAGGATTAAGAAAATCGATAGGTTGGGACACAGCAGACGTGTTAATTGCACAATATCATGGCTGGAAAATAAAAACAGATAAATCGCTGGCAGTTAAACATCTAAAACCTACAGGAGCAAACTATAGTTATAATTCTAAATTTCTTCAAGGAGAAGCGTTATACAAGATGAGATTTGGTTTGGTTTTAAGTATAATTTCTGTATTAAAAACCTCTATTAATACTGGCAGATTTTTAATGGTATTCTTTGCTTTTTTTGGATATACTAGAGCTTTTATTAAGAGAAGAGAAAGAATTGTTACAAAAGAACAAGGTCAATTTATTAGAAAATATAGATGGCGAAAAGCGTTCTCTAATCTATTAAATGTTTAGAGCTTCTAAATCTACATTTCCACCAGAAATAACTACACCTACTTTTTTATTTTTATAATATTCTTTTTTATTAATTAGTCCAGCTAATGCTACAGCGCTTGAAGGCTCAATAATAACATCTAATTTTTCAATAAAAATTTTCAATGCATCTATAATCTCATCTTCACTAACACAAATAATATCTTTTATTAATTTCTTAATTATTGGAAAATTAATATCTCCTAAATTAGTTCTTAGTCCATCTGCAATGGTATTTGTATTTGTATTGTATTGAATAACTCCAGATTTTAAAGATCTGTAAGCATCATCTACTAGTTTCGGCTCAACCCCTACTACCTTGCATTTATTAGAAAAAATATTTGAAGCAATAGCAATTCCTGAAATTAGTCCGCCACCACCAATTGGAGATAAAATAAAATCCAAATCTGGAATTTCTTCTAATAATTCAGTGCCTATTGTTGAATTTCCTAATATTACATTAAGATCATTAGACGGATGTATAAAATGTAAATCATTTTCTATTAAAAGCTTTGAAGTAGTTTTTTCTCTAGCTTCAATAGTTGATTTACATTCAATCAAATTTATATCATATTTTAATACAGAATGTTTTTTAAATTTAGGGGCATTTTCAGGCATAACTATATAAGCATTTATATCTTGAAGATTAGAGGCGCATGCTAAGCCTTGGGCAAAATTCCCTGATGAATGAGTTATAACACCCTTTTCTTTAGAATCTTTAGACAAACATCTTAATGCATTTGAAGCTGCTCTAATTTTAAAAGATCCTGTCTTTTGAAAATTTTCACATTTAAAATAGACATTACAATTACATAGCCTATTAATAAAATCAAATTCCAATACAGGAGTTTTATTAATAAAGGGTTTAATATTATTGTGAATTTCTAACAGTAAATCCTTAGAAAATTCCATAAAATTAGTTATTAAATATTTTTATGATAATTTGAAGATGCTTTAGAAAGCTTATCAAGTCCTTTTACGTAATCTCCTCCAGCAGTAGCATAAAATGCTTGGCCTCCACCATTTGCCTTTACATGTATTGATAAATCATTTATTACTTCACGAGCATCATAGTTTTTGCTTTCTGAAAGTTGTTTCGAAATATAACAACTTATGTATACTTTAGAATTATACTCAGAAATTAGAATAGCAAATAAATTATCTAATTCATTGCCTAGACTAAAAATTAAATCTTTCATTGCTGAAGGATCTAAAGAAACATTTTTTGAAATAAATTTAATTCCTTTTTTTTCCTCTATCTCAGATTTAATTTCATCTTTTATAAAATTTGTTTTCTCTTTTATAAACTTATCTCTTTCTTTTCTTAATCTATTATTTTCATCAATTAAATCTGAAATAGATTTGACAATATCTCCTGTATTATTTAATAATTTTTTAGTCTTATTATAATCAGTTTCTTTATCAGCATAATATTCTTTGACTGAATCAAATGTAATCGCTTCAATTCTTCTTATACCTGAAGCAATTGCTCCTTCAGATTTTATTTTAAATTGCCATATATCTGAAGTATTTCTTACATGTGTTCCGCCACAAAGTTCATAAGAGTTTCCAAATT
>SGZI01000037.1 GCA_004213965.1 Flavobacteriales bacterium | reverse complement strand
TCATTGAGCCACTATTTGCAAAGCAGTTAGCGTCATCATCATTTGCTACATTAATTTGCACATCAGTATTGTTTGCATAAGGGCCAAGTTGATATGTGCCAGTAGTTGATGCACTTACATTAGCACTTCCTTGATTATCAGATATTGTAAGACTTCCTGCAGAACCTAAATCTGAAACATCTACATCTATATAGAATTGAGGAGCATTCAAGCAATCACTAACCATTTCAAAATCTACACTTGGGTTTACACAAGTTGCGCATGAAACAGTCATAGTTATAGAATCTATAGAAGCACTAGAAACACAGCTAATACTTCCATCTTCATCTACTAGAAGTGTTATATTATCGCCAGATGATTGAAAACTAATTCCAGAAACATCTCCACCATTACCATATCCATTATAGAGTTCCGTTCCATCGGAATCCAATATTATTAATTCATCCCAACCATTTTCTACTTCACCAGAATCAATAGTTAGATTTAATGGGCCACCATTATTACTAGTATATACAAATGAGTTATCTGCACCTGTATCATAGCAGAAAGTAGTAGTAACAGGGCCGCCATTGCAATCGACTGTAGTATTTTCTTGGGCTTGTCCAGTTAATGAATAAATCAAAAAAAATAATGAAAATAGGGCTGTCTTCCTCATGAATAAATAAATATACAAATGGAAAATTAAAATAATCATATTTTTCACTATATTTTTATGTATTAATTTTTTTTAAGAATTGTAAATTTATAGCCTTTAGTAATTACCCTAAAAATATAATTTGGAAAATACTGTTTTAGTTGGAATTGTCACAAAAGATCAAGGAGTTGAAAAATCTAAGGATTATTTAGATGAGTTAGATTTTTTAACAATTACAGCCGGAGGGGTAGTCGTAAAGAGATTTGTACAGAAAATGAATATGCCCAATCCAAAAACTTTTATTGGAAGTGGAAAAATCTCAGAAATAAAGGATTTTATAATAGATAATAATATTAGTACAGTAATTTTTGATGACGAACTATCACCTACTCAAGAAAGAAATATTAGTAAAATATTTAATTGTAAAGTTCTAGATCGAACAAATTTAATTTTAGATATTTTTGCTCAAAGAGCTACAACTAGTTATGCAAAAACACAAGTTGAACTTGCTCAATGTCAATATCTTTTGCCTAGACTTAAGGGAATGTGGACTCACCTAGAAAGACAAAAAGGAGGAATTGGAATGAGAGGTCCTGGAGAAACTGAAATAGAAACAGATAGAAGAATTGTGAGAGATAAAATATCTCTCTTGAAAGATAAAATTAGATCAATAGACAAGCAGATGCATGTGCAAAGAGGAAATAGAGGAAAGCTAATTAGAGTAGCTATTGTAGGATACACAAACGTAGGAAAATCTACAATTATGAATTTATTAAGTAAATCAAAAGTATTTGCTGAGGACAAGTTGTTTGCTACTTTGGATACAACAGTAAGAAAGATTGTAATAAGAAACCTACCTTTTCTATTAAGTGATACAGTAGGGTTTATTAGAAAACTTCCAACGCAATTAATTGAGTCATTTAAAAGCACTCTTGATGAAGTTAGAGAAGCAGACTTGCTTTTACATGTAGTTGATATTTCTCACACTAATTTTGAGGAGCATATAAGCGCAGTTGAAAAAACATTAGATGAAATTAAAACATTAGACAAGCCCTCTATTATGTTATTTAATAAAATAGATAATTATCAGCCAGTGGATTTTGATCAGGATGATTTAACAGTTGAGCGAGGTAAGAAAAATTTTACAATTCATGAATGGGAACAAACATGGATGAATAAACTTGGAGACAAAGTAAAATTTATTTCCGCATTAAATAAAACTAATATTGAAGAACTAAAAAGTTGTTTATATAATGAGGTTCGGAAAATTCATGTTACAAGATTTCCATATAATGACTTTCTATATCCTGAAATTGACTAGCTTTTTTTTTTAAAAACCGGCACTGAAGAGCATGCCTCACCATACATAATACTTTTTGTAACAGTAAGAAGCCTGGAAGATAGACTATAATATATTGACATAGGAATTATATTATTAGAACATCCCTTAATAATAACAGATTTATCTTTGTATTGAGTTAGGTCTATTTTCTGGATTTCATCTTCAAGTATTTTTCTTTCCAAATCAACTAAATTGCCTATAACAGTTTTTCTAGCATACGTAGTTAATTCAGTAGATATTAGCATATACGCCCAAGGCGGTATTATGGCTTTACTTGAGCAATTAATTGCTACAAAACAATCTTTATATTTCTTCCAATCATGATTTTTTACTGCTATTCGAAATTCTTTTTCCTTTAGATATAGCTCATCTGCTAGCCAGTTTTTTAAATCTATTTGATGTCTTTTCCCAGACAGGGAATAATCTTCAAGATCTATCGAAATTAAGCTGCTTTTTTCTACTCTATTAATAATATCTTTAGACATTATAGTATATCATCTATAAAATTCCTATTTCAAGTTTTGCCTCATCACTCATTAAATCTTGAGTCCATGGAGGATCAAATGTTATCTCTACTTCAACACTTTTTATCCCATTAATAGTTTTTACCTTGTCTTCTACATCCACGGGAAGTGTTTCTGCTACTGGACAATTTGGAGTAGTTAGTGTCATTAGTATTTTGACATCAAAATTTTCATTTACTAAAACATCGTATATTAATCCTAGCTCATAAATATCAACAGGAATTTCAGGATCATATATAGTCTTAATAACATCAATTATTTTTTCCCCTATTTCGTTTGGATTAAATTCTTGTTTAGTCATTTTTATTTAGTTGAATATGCAACTGCATATAATTTAATTTGTTTTATCATACTTGACAAGCCATTTGCTCTTGTTTGAGATAAATGTTCCTTTAATCCAATTTTTTCAACAAAATCTGTCTTAGCATTAATTATTTCTTCAGCAGATTGATTTGAAAATGCTCTAATTAATATAGCTATAATCCCTTTTGTAATTATAGCATCGCTGTCAGCTGTAAAGATAAGTTTATTATCAATATTTTCTGCATAAAGCCATACTTTGCTTTGACACCCCCGAATAATATTTTCTTGCGTTTTGTATTGAGTTTTTATAACTGGCAAACTTTTTCCAAGATCTATGATATACTCATACTTTTCTGTCCAATCATTAAACATGTCAAACTCAGATATTATTTCGTTTTGTATTTGCTCTATTGTCAATTCGTTGTATTTAAAATTCAATAACTAAATAAATTTATGAAAGCATTTTCTTTGCAACCATTATTGAATTGATTAATGAGTCTATTTCTTCAATAGTATTATAAAAACTCATTGATATTCTAATAGTCCCAGAAATATTAAAATAGTCCATTATTGGTTGCGCACAATGATGTCCAGTTCTAACTGCTATTCCTTCATTGTCAATAATAGAGCCTATATCATAAGGATGTATACTTCCAATATTAAATGAAATAACAGAAGTTTTATTAGAAGAATCTCCGTAAATTTTTATTTCATCAATTTCAAGCAGTTTTTTGGTTGCATAGTCTAGCAATTCTGCTTCTCTCTTTTCTATCTTTTCAAGTCCAATTTTATTTATATAATCAAGTGCTACTGCCGAAGCAATAACGCCAGCGATATTTGGTGTTCCTGCTTCAAATTTATTCGGAAGTTTAGCATAGGTAGTCTTTTCAAAAGTTACTTCATCAATCATCTCTCCACCACCTTGATATGGAGGAATTTTATTTAACCATTTTTCTTTTCCATAGAGAATACCAACTCCAGTTGGACCATAGATTTTATGAGCTGAACCAACATAAAAGTCAACATCTAGATCAATCACATCTATTTTAAAATGAGGAAGTGCTTGAGCTCCATCAATTAAAACTGCTGCACCAAATTCATGTGCTTTGCTAATAATTTCTTTTATTGGATTTATTGTTCCAAGAGCATTAGAAACATGATTTACAAAAACTACTTTAGTCTTGTTTGATAATAGTTTTTCATATTCTGAAAAAATTAGCTCACCCTTTTCATTCATTGGAATGACCCTCATAATTGCGCCTGTTTTTTTACATAACATTTGCCAAGGAACAATATTACTGTGGTGTTCAAGATGAGAGACAATAATTTCGTCTCCAGAATTTAATAAATTAATAAACCCATTAGCAACTAGATTAATGCTGTGCGTTGTGCCTGAAGTAAATATAATTTCATTCGAGCTTTGTGCATTAAGATGTTTTTGAAATTTTTTTCTTGCATCCTCATATGCTTCAGTAGCTTTTTGACTTAAATAATGGGCACCTCTATGTATATTGGCATTAAGTTTTGAGTAGTATGAAACTATTGAATCAATTACAACTTTAGGAGTTTGCGTAGTGGCTGCATTATCTAGGTATACTAGTTGTTTGCCATTTACTTTTAAGTTAAGTATAGGAAAATCATTTCTAATTGAGGTTATATTAAATGCAGTGTTTTTCATTTATAAATTGAAACCAATTTTTACTCCTAGTTTATTAGCAATAAGATGATTTATCCTAGTTTTAATTTCAGGAATTTTTACACTTTCAAGAATGTTGTTTGCAAAACCATACATTAACAGTGCAGTTGCTTCCTTTTGTGGAATGCCTCTAGATTTTAAGTAAAATAATGCATTTTTATCTAACTGCCCTACTGTACACCCATGGGAGCATTTTACATCATCTGCATATATTTCAAGCTGGGGTTTTGCATTTATAGTGGCTTTGTCTGAAAGCAATACATTATTATTTGATTGGAAAGCATTTATTTTTTGTGCTTGTTTATTAACCAGCACCCTTCCATTAAATACTCCAGTTGATTTATTATTATAAATTCCTTTATAATCTTGATGGCTATTACAGTTTGGTTTATTATGATTAATAAGCGTATTATGATCTACATGTTGTTGCTCCCCAATAATTGTAACACCTTTTATGGTAGTTTCAATAAATTGACCATTTTGAGAAATATTTAAATTATTTCTTATTAGTTCATTTCCAAACGAAAAAGTGTGCATTGAAAATGTGCTATTTCGTTCTTGATTAACATATGTATTATCAATTAATGATGATTGTAGATTATCATTTTGAATTTTATAATAATCAATTATAGATTTTTTTTCAGCATAAATTTCAGTTACACTATTTGTGAATACTTTATTCTCACTTAGGCTCTGATGTCTTTCAATAATTTGTACTTGAGAATTCTCATCTACAACAATTATATTTCTAGGCTGAAACATAAGAGATGATTCATTGCCAGTTGAAAAATGAATGATTTGAATAGATTTTTCCACAAATTTGTTTTTTGGGATATGTACAAATGCCCCTTCATTAGAAAAAGCAGTATTTAAAGAAGTAATCCCATCATCATTTGCAATTTTATTGAAATAATTTTCAATTATAAGCTCATATTTAGGCTGAGATAATGCAGCTGATAAAATACAAATATCCATCCCCTCATGTGTAGTTTCAGAAAGGTGTGAACAATATTTTCCATCAACAAAAATTATTTTATATGAATCAATATCATCAATCAAATATTTTCTGATATCCTTAAATTCAAGGACGTTGTTTAGCTGAGGCAATACACTATAATCATTATTTAAGAGTTTTTTTAATGAGGTGTATTTCCAGTTTTCTAATTTTTTAGTTGGAAATCCAATTGATTCAAATTGTTTAATAGCCTCAGACCTAATGTCATGAACATAGCTATCAATATTAGTTTGATTTTCAAAAGCTATAAATGATGATAATAATTTTTCTTTTAAATCAGTCATTATGATTAATTATTAATTTCTTCTTTAATCCAATCATATCCTTTTTTTTCCAATTCTATAGCTAAATCTTTATTTCCAGACTTAACAATTTTTCCATCAAACAATACATGCACATAATCTGGAATAATATAATCAAGTAGCCTTTGATAATGGGTAATAACTACTGTGGCATTGGTTTTAGTTTTTAATTTATTAACTCCACTTGCAACAATTTTTAAGGCATCAATATCTAAGCCAGAATCAGTTTCATCTAAAATTGATAAAGTGGGCTCTAGCATTGCCATTTGAAAAATTTCATTTCTCTTTTTTTCTCCACCTGAAAAACCGTCATTTATTGATCTTGATAAAAATTTTCTGTCTATCTCTAGCATACTGCATTTTTCTCTCAATAGTTTTAGCATTTGATTGGCTGGCATTTCTTCTTCTCCTCTAGCTTTACGAGTTTCATTAATTGCAGTCTTAATAAAGTTGGTAATGGTTACACCAGGAATTTCAATTGGATATTGAAATGACATAAATATTCCTTTATGCGCTCTTTCTTCTGCTGATAACTCATCAATAGGATTATTGTTGTATAGCATTTCTCCTTTTGTAATTTCATACTCTTCCTTTCCTGCAATTACTGAGGCTAAAGTACTTTTACCTGAACCATTAGGACCCATTATTGCATGAATTTCTCCAGCTTTAATATCAAGGTCAATACCTTTTAAGATCTCTTTGTCTTCAACCTTTGCATGTAAATTATTTATCTTAAGCATATTATTTATTTATATATTATCCGACTGAACCTTCTAAGCTAATTTCAAGAAGTTTTTGCGCTTCTACTGCAAATTCCATAGGCAATTTATTTAATACATCTTTACTAAATCCATTAATGATTAATGCAATTGCTTTTTCTGTTTCAATACCTCTTTGATTACAGTAAAATATCTGATCTTCACCTATTTTGCTAGTTGTTGCTTCGTGTTCCACCTGAGCTGATTTATTTTTAGTTTCTATGTATGGGAAAGTGTGTGCTCCACAACTATTACCAATTAATAGACTATCACATTGAGAGAAATTCCTAGAATTATTAGCTCTAGGACTAATATGTACTAATCCTCTATAGCTGTTTTGAGACTTCCCGGCGGAAATTCCTTTTGAAATAATAGTTGATCTAGTATTATTACCCAAGTGAACCATTTTAGTTCCTGTATC
The DNA here is from genome assembly GCA_004213965.1 of Flavobacteriales bacterium. Lineage (GTDB taxonomy): Bacteria > Bacteroidota > Bacteroidia > Flavobacteriales > Flavobacteriaceae. Next base: position 3,135 of record SGZI01000037.1, on the reverse strand, counting down.
AGCTTGTTGAAAATTATTTGTTACAGCTATTGAATGAAATTCTCCTACTGAGTTATCTCCTTTAAGAATGCATGATGGATACTTCCATGTTACAGCACTTCCAGTTTCAACTTGTGTCCATGATATTTTAGCATTTTTCTCACAAACTCCTCTTTTAGTTACAAAATTGTAAACTCCCCCTTTTCCTTTTGAATCCCCTGGATACCAGTTTTGAACGGTGCTATATTTGATCTCTGCATCATCTAGTGCGATTAGTTCCACGACTGCTGCATGTAGTTGATTTTCATCTCTACTTGGAGCAGAGCATCCTTCAAGATAACTTACATAACTTCCTTTGTCTGCAATTACTAATGTTCTTTCAAATTGACCTGTTCCAGCTTCATTAATTCTAAAATATGTTGATAGTTCCATTGGACATTTTACACCCTTTGGGATATAGCAAAATGAACCATCACTAAATACTGCTGAATTTAATGCGGCATAGAAGTTGTCTTTTTTTGGGACAACTGACCCAATATATTTTTTTACTAGTTCAGGATGATTTTTTATTGCCTCACTAATAGAACAGAATATAATTCCTTTTTCATTTAATGTGTCTTTAAAAGTAGTTGCAACAGAAACAGAGTCAATTACTACATCCATAGCAACTCCAGTAAGTTTTTTTTGCTCATCTATAGAAATTCCTAATTTTTTAAATGTTGCCAGTAATTCAGGATCTACTTCATCAAGACTATTATATTTTGGTTTATTTGATGGTGCTGAGTAATATGAAATTTTTTGAAAATCTGGCTTTTTGTAATTTACATTAGCCCAGTCAGGCTCTTGCATTTCTTTCCATGTTTTAAAGGCATCTAATCTCCATTTAGTCATCCATGAAGGCTCTCCTTTTTTCTTAGATATAGCCATTACGATTTCTTCACTTAACCCAACAGGAAGAGTGTCAGACTCTATGTCTGTGTAAAAACCATATTCATATTCTTTGGTCTCTAATTCTTTTTTTAAATCGTCTTCAGTATACTTACTCATACGTTATATATTATAGAGAAAAACTTTCTCCACATCCACATGTTCTATTAGCATTTGGATTTACAAAAACAAACCCTTTTCCATTTAGTCCTCCAGAAAATTCTAAAGTTGTTCCAACTAGGTATAATAAGCTCTTTTTATCAACAACTATTTTAATGGCATTGTCTTCAAAAATTTTGTCATCATTCTCAGTCTTATTGTCAAAATTTAATTCGTATGAAAGCCCTGAACATCCACCGCTCTTAACCCCAACTCTTACAAAGTCAGTGTCATGGTTAAAACCATCTTTTTCCATTAATTTTATCACCTCATTTCGGGCAATGTCTGTAATATTGATCATACTATTAAAATTTACTGGACTACAAATATACAACTAAACTGTATTTTTTCAACAATTTTTCCATTATTACTCATATAATTAACAATGTTTTAAGGAAAAAGAATGTAAATTTGCCTTCATGTTAGAGGGTAAGAATAAAAATTCAACAAAATTAGATGATATTGGAGAGTTTTCTCTGATAGATACTCTAACAAAGAATCTAAAAATTAGGCATAAATCTACGATAAAGTCTATAGGAGATGATGCAGCAGTATTAGATTATAAGTCAAAAAAGATAGTTGTTTCAACTGATTTCCTGATAGAGGGCGTACATTTTGACCTTAGTTACATGCCATTAAAACATCTTGGTTATAAGGCAGTCATGGTCAATTTATCTGATATATACGCCATGAATGCTAATGCGAAACATATTACTGTCTCTCTCGCTATTTCTAATAGGTTTCCTCTTGAGGCAATACAAGAATTGTACTCAGGTATAGAATTAGCTGCAAAACAATATGATATAGACCTTATAGGCGGAGATACAACATCTTCTGTTACAGGACTTACTATCTCTATAACAGCGTTAGGAGAAGCAAACCTATCAGATATAGTTTACAGAGATGGTGCAAAAGCTAATGATTTGATTGTTGTCACTGGTGATTTAGGGTCAGCATTTATGGGATTAAAGGTTTTAGAGAGAGAAAAAGAGGTTTTTAAGGTAAATCCAAAAAATCAACCTGATTTAGACCAATACACTTATCTGGTAGAAAGACAGTTAAAACCTGAAGCCAGAAAGGACATTATAAGACTTTTATCTGATTTAAAAGTAAAGCCAACATCCATGATTGATATCAGTGATGGTTTATCATCTGAGTTATTACATATATGTAATAAAAGTAAGGTGGGATGTGATCTATATGAAAATAAGATTCCAATGGATCCTCAGTTAATATCAACTTGTGAAGAATTTAATATTAATTCAACTACAATAACTCTTAATGGAGGTGAGGATTATGAATTGCTAATGACTATTTCACAAAAGGATTATCCAAAAATTAAAGCAAATCCAAATTTAACTGTCATAGGATATATAAAAGAAGAAAAAGCAGGGTGTAATTTAATTTTAAGAGATGAATCTTCGGTCGAATTAAAAGCAAGAGGTTGGGGTTCAAAAGAAGGTTAGTGATGAAAAGATTTTTGTTTTTATTTATTCTGTTCCTTTCTTTTTTTAATATTTATTCAGCCGATTATTATGTTTCTTCGTCAGGGACTGATAATGGAAGTTGTGGATCTGAAGGGTCTCCATGTCAAACTATTCAGTATGCATTAGATAATAAAGTTGGCGCTGGGGACACACTTTATATAAGAGGCGGCACATACAGAGAAACCATAACAATTGATGAAGATGGATCAAGTGGAAACGTGATTACTATTCAAAATTACCCCAACGAGGTTGTTACAATTGATGGTACAGCAGATGTTTCTGGAACTTGGAATACTTACAGCTCAGTTTCAGGGTCATACCAATTGTCTTATTCGGGAGATAATGATATTACTCAACTATTTGTTGATGATGTGCCTATGGTAAATGCTAGATGGCCTAATGCTCAATTCAATGACGATTCAATTTTTTCTCATTCTACTTGGGCTCAAGGTGATGAAGATAATAGCTCAAATGGATCACTTACAATTGATGAGGATGAACATGATCCAAGGAAGTGCTGCATATGCTAGTGATGGTAAATCAGGTAGTTCCAAAATACTGATCAACATCTCCTGCCTTTACA
>SGZI01000036.1 GCA_004213965.1 Flavobacteriales bacterium | reverse complement strand
CTAAATCACTAATTATTTTATTTGCATCAAAGTTTCTTTTTAATAAAGCTTTGATTACTTCATCCTTATTATCGATTATGTAAGATACTTTTAGCATGTTATATAAAATTAGTCAAAACTAAATTAATAATTAAAGTCTATTATATTTCAATTTTATTTTTATAAGTAAATTCTAAACTAGTGTTTCTATCCTTTTGCAACTGATTTATAAGCAATTCAGGAGTTTCGAATTCTTTTTCATCTCTAATTCTCTTAATAATTTTTATTCTTATCTTTTTATCGTATATAGAATAATTAAGATCAAAAAAATGGATTTCAATAGACCTTTTCTTATCCTTAAAAGTTGGGTTATTTCCAATATTCATCATTCCATAATAAGTTTTTGAGTCTATTTTAGAAACTACAATATAAACTCCATTTTTAGGAATTAACTTATTGTCATCTACTATCTTAATATTTGCAGTTGGAAATCCTAAATGCTTACCTCTACCCATACCCTTAACTACAATTCCTGTAATCATGAAATAATCATTTAAATACTTATTTGCTAATTCTATATCACCAATTAACAATAACTCTCTAATCTTGGTAGAGCTAATTGATACATCATTTAATTTTCTTGGAGATAATTCTGTTACATCAAATTCATATAAATCTCCAAATTCCTTCAGCTGGATAATACTGGCATCTCTATTTCTCCCAAAATGGTGGTCATACCCAACAATTATATGTTTTGCATTTAATGTGTTTACTAAAATATCTCTAACAAATTCTATTGCAGTTAATCTAGAAAAAGCTATATCAAAATCCTTAATCACAAAATAATCAATATTGTGTTTTTTTAATATATCAATTTTTTCATCAAGTGAGTTAATTAGCATTATATCAGAGTTATTTTGCAAAACTATTTTTGGATGAGGGAAGAAGCTTAGAACTATTGATTTTAATTTTTTTATTTTAGAAATTTCCTGAAGCTTATTTATTATATCCTGATGGCCTAAATGTATTCCATCAAATGTGCCAACTGTAACTACAGAGGGTTCTGCGCTATTATACTCTTTAAATTGTTTAGTTATCAATTTTTATTTAATTATAATTATTCATAGCAGAATCAACTCCATCCATTACAAAAGAAATTATTGCTTTACATACGTTTGGAAAAATTGAAAGTAATTCTTTATGCTCATTTTCATTTAATTTACCTAAAACAAATTCAATTTGATTAAAATTTTCAGAACCACCTGAAATTCCAATTCTAAGTCTATTATATGATTTTGTTTTTAACTTACTTTCAATATCCATTAATCCGTTATGTCCACCACACGAGCCTCCAGATCTGATCCTAAAATTAGATAGTGGCAAATTAAGATCATCACTAATAACCAATAAATTCTTAATATCAATATTTTCTTTTTTCATCCAATAAGAGACAGCACTTCCGCTTAAATTCATATATGTATTTGGTTTTAAAAAAATGAATAATCTTCCCTTTAATTTATATTTAGATATAAATCCATATTTTACTTCCTCAAATAAGAGATCATTCTTTTCTGCAAAAAAATTCAGCACCATAAAGCCTATATTGTGCCTAGTTTCAAAATATTGATTTCCAACATTTCCTAATCCAACAATTAAATACTTTTTCATTATTAAATTTTAATAAAATAGATATAGAACTAATACAAAAATAAAAAAGCATTCTGATAAAATACAGAATGCTTTATTATTATTGAACAATATATATATTATTCTTTTGAACCTTCATCTGGTTTGGAATCGCCATCTGATTTTTTGTCATCTTCTGATTTCTTCCCATCATCTGATGATTTTTCGTCTCCAGTTGATTCTCCAGATTCTTCTCCTTCAGTTTCTCCTTCTTCATCTTCATCTGATACTACTTCTTCAACTATTGCAGCTCTTGCTCTTCTAACTTGACAAACTACAGTATTATCTGGATGCAGAAAATTATAAGATTCATTTTCTAACTCAGTTATATAAACTCTATCGCCAATATTAAGATTGGTAATGTCAATTTCTATATAATCTGGAAGATTTGTAGGCAAAGCTTTAATTCTTAATTTTCTTTTATTTCTCTGTAGGTTTCCACCTAATTTAACCCCAATAGAATTACCAATTAATCTAACAGGAATATCCATAGCTATTTCTTTATCATCAAAGAGTTGATAAAAATCAATATGTATAATTCTATCAGATACTGGATGAAACTGAATATCCTGCAAAACAGCAGAATATGTTTCTTTTTCGCTTAAAGCAATCACAACTGTATATGCGTTTGATGTATATACTAGTTTAGAGAATGCCAATTCAGGTGCTGAGAAATGCATTGGGCCATCTCCTCCGTATAAAACGCAAGGAATCTGTCCAGCATTACGTAGTGCTTTTGAAGCTGATTTTCCTACGCTTTCTCTTTTAGATCCGTTGATTGTAATTGATTTCATTATTTTTTATTATTACATTATAAATTTTGAACTTATCGATTTGTTGTTATGTACATTATGCATAACATCAGCAAATAAATCGGCGCAAGATAACACTTTAATTTTAGAATTTGATTTAATTTTTGGAACAGTGTCTGTAACAATTAATTCTTCAAGATTAGATTTTTCTATCTTTTCATATGCATCACCTGACAATATACCATGTGTGCATATAGCTCTTACGCTTTTTGCCCCTTTCTCAATAATTAAATCTCCAGCCTTGGCCAGAGTTCCAGCTGTATCAACCATATCATCTACTAATACTACATTTTTTCCTTCTACATTACCAATTAATTCCATATGAGAAATTACATTTGCCTTTTTTCTCTGCTTATAACATATAACTACATCACTTTTTAATGCCTTTGCGTAAGCATAGGCCCTTTTTGACCCACCCATATCAGGAGATGCAATGCATAAATTATCTAGCTCTAAACTTTCAATATATGGTAAAAATATTGTAGAAGCATACAAATGATCAACAGGGATTTGAAAAAATCCTTGTATTTGATCAGCATGTAAATCCATTGTCATTACTCTAGTCGCGCCTGCAGATTCTATCATTCTTGCAATCATCTTTGCAGCAATTGGAACCCTAGGCTTATCCTTCCTGTCTTGCCTAGCCCAGCCAAAATAAGGAATTACTGCAGTAATATGTCTAGCTGAAGCACGTTTAGCTGCATCTACCATTAATAATAATTCCATTAAATTTTCGCTAGAAGGGTTAGTAGATCCTATAATAAAAATTCTAGTACCACGAATAGACTCTTCATAAGATGGTTGAAATTCACCATCACTATATTTTGATATAATTATGTTCCCCAATTCAACTCCAAAAGATTTCGTGATTTTCTCTGCCAAAACTCTACTATTTGTACAGGCAAAAATTTTAGGTTGAATATTGTTAGCTTCCATCGTATCTATCTGTTAATTAATAATTTATAAAGCCTATTATAAATAGGGAATGCAAAAATAGAAATTTATTTTTAGTGAACAGAATTAATACTAATTATTTTCTTTACTTTAGTTTTTAATAGCTCAAGTGGCGGAATTGGTAGACGCGCTGGATTCAAAATCCAGTTCTTTTTAAGAGTGTGGGTTCGATTCCCACCTTGAGTACAAATTGTTACAGACACTGCTCCAAAAATTAAGATATACTCTTGTTCATTATTCAATTACTGGGAAACCTCTATCTCTCATTAGAGCTTCAATTTTAGCATCTCTACCTCTAAACAATCTGTATGCTTCAGCAGGATCAATAGAATTTCTAGGAGCAAATAAATATTCTACTAACTTCTTAGCAAGATCTTTATCATAAAAGCCCCCTGGAGCTTCAGCAAATGCTTCTGAAGCATCTGCAGTTAGAACATCAGCCCACATATAGCCATAATATGCAGTAGCATAACCTTCTCCTGAGAAAACATGTCCAAAATGTGGAGTTCTATGTCTCATTGGCAATTCTGAAGGCATTTTTAAATCTGATAACGTTTCTCTTTCAAATTTATCTACATCTATATTTGATGGATCTGCAAGATGAAATTTCATATCCATGATTGCAGAAGCTAAATATTCAGTAGTTCCAAAACCTTGATTAAATGTTGACGCTTTTTTAATTTTCGCTATTAATTCTTTTGGCATAGGCTTGCCAGTCTGATTATGCACTAAAAATTGATTAATAACTCTATCTGTTGACAGCCATCTTTCAAGTAATTGTGATTGAAATTCTGTATAATCTCTTACACCGCCATTTAGTGTCGGGTATTTTACATTAGATGAGAAAAAATGAAGTGCATGACCAAATTCATGGAAAAAAGTAGTAGCATCGTCCCATGAAACTAATAAAGCTTCACCTGGAGCAGGTTTAACAAAATTTGAATTATTTGACGCTAAAACATTTGTTTTTCCGTCAAGAGTTGTATGGCTTCTATACGTTGTAGCCCAAGCTCCAGACCTTTTACCTTGTCTTGCATATGGGTCCAAATACCACAAACCAATATGTTCTTCAGTATTTTTATCTGAGACTTCCCAAACATTTACATCTTCATGAAAAACAGGAACTTTGTCTTTTGCTAAAGCTGTAAATTGAAAGTTAAATAATTCACCCGCAACATAAAACATAGCATCTGTTAATTTATCTAATTGTAAATATTGTTTTACTTCATCAGAATCTAGGTCATATTTAATTTTTCTAACTTTTTCAGAATAGAATCTATAGTCCCATGGCTCGATTGTTATATTATCGCCATTTTCATCGGCAACTTTTTGCATATCAGCAACTTCTTCATCAACTCTAGCTATTGCAGCAGGCCATACAGCCTCCATTAATTCCATTGCATTTTTAGGATTTTTTGCCATTCTATCTTGTAATCTCCACTGAGCATAATTATCATGACCTAAAAGACCTACTCTTTCTTTTCTAAGTCTCAATATCTCTGCAATTATTTCATTATTATCATATTCGTCTCCGTTATCACCCCTTGAATAATAATTTTTCCATACGATCTTTCTTATATCTCTATTTGTTGAATAAGTTAAAAAAGGATCCATTGAAGACCTGGTATTTGTGATAGCATATTTATTCTCATAACCATTGTCTTGAGCAATTTTATTGGCAGATTTAATAAATCCTTTTGATAAGCCATCTAATTGAGATTCTTCTAAATATGTAATATAATTTTCTTCATCATGTAAAACATTATTTGAAAAATTGTTATACAATTTAGAAAGCTCTAAATTAATTTCAGCGTAGCGGTTTTTTTTATCTTCATCTAAAGCTGCGCCATTCATTGTAAAACTTTTATAAGTTAATTCTAAAACTCTTTGTTGATCAATAGAAAGTGGATTAGATTTTGAATCTTCATATATTGTATTAATTCTATTAAATAAGTCTTTATTTTGTCTAATCTTAGAAGAGAACTCTGAAAGAATTGGAGCTAGCTCACTTTGTATTTTTCTAAATTCTGGACTAGACATATTACTTGATAATATTCCATAATATGAATAAACATCATTTAATAGTTTTCCAGATCTTTCCATTTCTTCAATCGTGTTTTCAAAAGTAGGGGCGTCTTGATTATTAGCTATAATATCAATTTCATCTAGGTTTAATTCCATACTTTTTAGCATGGCTTCTTTTACAAGTTCTGGGGTCATTTTATCAAAAGCAGGTACTCCACCAAATTCAGCATTTTTATCTGACCATTGATTCATCATAGGGTTAGAATTATCACAGCTTATTAAAAATAAAGAAGTAAGAATAGTTAAAAATAAGTTTTTCATTTGTCGCATTTATAGAGATTAATATTTGGTTAAAGATAACGGAAATAATTATTTATTATTATTAATTTTATTTGGTAATTAAATCTATATTAATTTCCTTTTCTAACTCGTCTTGCTATTTTTAAAAAGCTGAAAGAAAAACAAAAGACCTTATATTTATATCAAGATTATACTAAAAATTCCCAATATAATTAATGCTCTCATAATATTATGAATAATTAGATAATCCCTTTTATCATTAGATATCCAGGTAAAGAATAAAACAAAAGATAAAACTAAAAGACATAAGTAGTAGTAATAAAACATTAGGCCAATATCAAAATATAATATCAAACTAATAACAATTATATAGTTAATTATAATGATACTAGTTATGGCAGTTTTAGAAAATTTTTCGCCATAAACTACTGCAATAGTTTTATAGTTTAATGTAAAATCCCCTTTAAGATTCTCTAAGTCCTTAACAAGATCTTTAGCTAGAATAATAAAAAATAAGAAAAGTGCATATACAAGAATTATGTCGCTAAAATTCTTATAATATAGGAATATGGCAAAAAATGGAGTGATCGTCAATAATGATGAAAGTACATTTCCAAGAATTAATATTTTTTTTAATTTATGAGAGTATAGCCATAAAATTATATTATAAACTAAGAAGAAAATAACTGCTCTAATTGAAATATATAGTGAAAGAATAGTACATAATATATTTAAAGAAAAATATAAATTTAGCTTAGTCCTTTTCCTAATAGATCTGTCAATATTAGACCGAATTGGTCTATTGATAATATCTTTTTCATAATCATAAAAATTATTAATTATATAGCCTGATGCAATAGAAATAGAAGAACATAAAATAATTACAAATAAATATGGGTCTAAGATTGTAACTAATAAATCTTTCTGATCATCTAAAATAAAAATTGCGGTTAAGTATTGGGCAAGTATTACTACTAGAATATTATATAGCCTAATGACTGAAAATAAACTAAAGAATTTAAAAATTGTTGATTTCAAAACTTAAAACAATAATTAGAAATAATATACAACTTCTAACTTATGATTTTTTAATTGTCTTTTAGCTTCTTCAAAATTTTCTGTAAATCCTAAAATATATCCTCCTCCTCCAGATCCACATAATTTTAAAAAATAAGAATTACTGTCAATTCCCCTCTTCCAAATATTGTGAAATTCTTGGGGTATCATTGGTTTAAAGTTATCTAATACTATTTTTGATAATTTTTTGGTATTCTTAAAAAGGGAGCTTAAGTCACCTGTTAGGAAATTATCTACACATAAATTTGTGTGTTTAATGAATTTCTCATTAATAATTTTTCTAAAACCATCTTTTTTCATTTTCTCCATGAAAATATTGACCATTGGTGCAGTTGAACCAGTTTGACCACTATCCATTAAAAAAACAGCGCCATTTCCAATAGTTTTTTGTGAAGGAATTCCTGTAACTTTTATATCCTTTCGGGAATTAATTAAAATTGGTATACTCAAATAACTGTTTAGTGGATCTAAACCTGATGACTTACCATGAAAAAATGATTCCATAATAGAAAAAATATTTTTTAATCTGAGCAATTTTTCTCTAGTTAAATTTTCTAATACAGTTATTTTTTCAAATGCATATTTTTCATATACAGCCGCTACCAATGCTCCACTACTTCCAATACCATATCCTTTTGGAATAGATGAGTCAAAATATAACCCTTTATCAAGATCTGACTTTAATTTATGTAAATCAAGTTTAATTTTTTTTGAATTTAAATATTCTAAAAAATCTATTAGAATTTTATTAGATGATTTAGATGAGACATTTATCTTTTTTGGTATTTTTAAAGCTCCCTTATAAAAATTATAAGGAATAGACAATCCTTTAGAATCTTCAATAATACCATATTCACCAAATAATAGTATTTTAGAATAAAATAATGGTCCCTTCATATAACAAATATATTATAAAATTATAATTGTAAAGGCCCTCCTCCTACATTATCTAATATATATGAGCCATTTTTACAATATTCCTTCAAATTGTTTTCTATAAATAGTTCAACTTGGTCCTTTGCATTTTTTGGGTATAATAAATGAACATTTGCTCCAGCATCTAAAGTAAAACAAACAGGTATTTTAGCTGAATTTCTAAAACTTTTTATACTACTTATAATCTTTAAGGTATTAGGTTTAATTAAAATATATGATGGATCACTTGTCATCATCAAAGCATGAAGCATCATAGCTTCATCTTCTACAATATTTACAAAAGAATCTAGGTCGCCATTGCTAAATATAGATTTTAATTTAACTATATTTTTTTGAGCTATTTCATATCTCTTACTAGCATAGGAGTGTTTATTCATTAAATTATGCCCAGCTGAACTAGATACTTGTTTGGCCTCAATATCTACTAAGAGTATTGCATCATTATAATCTAAAAAATCTTTACATACATCAAAAGGATATTTAATAGAATATAAATCTGTACTGCTTTCTATATCTACATGCTTACCCCATATATTAATTCCTCCATATATACTTCTACAAGCGCTTCCAGAACCTATTCTGGCTAGAAATGATGCCTTTTTATAAAAATAATCATTGTCCATTTTTGGATCAAGTTCTTTTTCTAATGACATTACACATAAAGCTAAAGCGCTCATTCCACTAGCTGAAGAAGCTATTCCGCTACTATGCGGAAAAGTATTCTCCGTAGTAATTTTAAAACTATATTGTGTAAGATAATTGCAATATTTTATAATGTTTTTGAAAAAAATTTCAATTTTAGGCCTAAATTCTTCCATTTTATTTTCCTTATAGTAAACATCAAACATGATTTTATTATAAGGTTGGTTTTCTTTATATATTTCAAGAGTAGTAATTGTTCTTGAATTATTTAAAGTAAAACTAATCGATGTATTTTTTGGAGTTTGATTTTTGTTTTTTCCCCAGTACTTTACTAAAGCAATATTACTTGGCGATGACCATGTGAATGAACTAATTTTATCAATATTATTGAAGTTTTTGGCAATAAATTTTTCTTCAGACATAAAATAAAAGTAAAAAAAATAAAACTATTTTTTATCTATTGGTCTTATTAAACCTTCTTGTGCAACAGATGCGATTAATATTCCTTTTCTTGTATATATATGTCCTCTTGTCATTCCTCTAGCATTAGATGCACTAGGGCTCTCAATTGAATATAATAGCCAATCATCAAGATTAAAATCTCTATAAAACCACATAGCATGATCTAAACTAGCCGTCATAGTATTAGCAAACTTTGTTTTATGCAAATGAGGATTTAAAGCAGCTCTTAATAAATTATAATCTGAAATATAAGTTAAAATTTGTTGCTTTATCATAATAGATAAGTCAGGAATTTCTCCTTTTAATTTAAACCATATATCATACTTTGGCGGCAACCCTTTATTATATATTAATTTAGGAGTTTTTGTTGGTTTAAACTCTATTGGTCTTTCAATCTTTAAAAAATTTTTTAATTTTTTTGGCATTAAAATACTATATTTTTTATACAGCTGAGTCCAACTTAAAAGATCTTCAGGTGGCTTTACTTCTTTTTCATATTTAATAAAATGTTCATATCCTTTTTCATCCTTATGAAATGAAGCTGCTAAAATAAAAATAGTATTATCATTTTGTTTTGCCGTAACCCTTCTAGTAGAAAAACTACCACCATCTCTTATCTGGTCAACATAATATCTAATTGGCAGATTTAAATCTCCTCTTTCTAAAAAATAAGAATGTAAAGAATGTAATTTTCTGTCATTAATTGATTGATATGCTGCATTTAATGATTGTGCAAGAACTTGACCTCCAAAAACACTTTTGCTTCCTACAGTTTCACTTACTCCTAAATAATAGTCTTTTTCATTTTTTAAAGTTAAAACTTCGAGAAGGTCATCAACTGAATTCATTGATTTTATAATAATGAAGAGATTATTGTGCGGGCGGAGAGACTCGAACTCTCACACCTTGCGGCACTAGATCCTAAGTCTAGCGTGTCTACCAATTCCACCACGCCCGCAAATTGATGTGCTAATATAAACAATACTTTCAATATTTAGATTATTCACAAGATTAAAAGTATTTCGGATTTTGTATTTTTACTATATGTCTAAAAAAGTTAATTCTGAAAATAAATTATCAGTAAAACAAATTAAAAAATTGGTGTTTGATAATTATGGTCTTATATGTAGTATAAAAAAATTGGATGGTGAAAAAGATCTAAATTATAAGTTAATATCAAAAAGTAAAAAAAAATATTATCTAAAAATCTATCCTAATAAAACAGATTTAAGCTTTATAAAATTTCAAACTAAATTATTAGATCATTTATCAAAAAATTTAAAGACTCCAATAAATTTAAAATCTAAAAAAAAATCAAATTTT
>SGZI01000035.1 GCA_004213965.1 Flavobacteriales bacterium | reverse complement strand
AATGTTGATTTTGCTAGGTATTTCAAATAAAGACTCTGGTGAGAATATAATTAGATTAGCCAATAAGATTGCAAAACTTAGAATTTTTAATGATGAAAATCTTATAATGAATAAAAATATAAATCAAATACAAGGAGAGGTGTTAGTAGTAAGTCAGTTTACTTTATATGGGGATACAAAGAAGGGAAACAGGCCAAGTTACATAAATGCAGCTAGACCAGAAATAGCTGAACCACTATATAGAACATTTATTTTAGAATTAAATAAATTAATTAATAAAAAGGTAAAGACAGGAATTTTTGGAGCAGATATGATGGTTGATCTTATAAATGATGGACCAGTTACTTTAATAATAGAAAATTGAAATTATGGAAATAAAAATATTACAAGAGAAGGTAGATAATTGGATAAATAAACATGGAGTAAGATATTTTAATGAGTTAACAAATATGGCTCAACTTACTGAAGAGGTTGGTGAAGTAGCTAGAATTATATCAAGAAAATATGGTGAACAAAGCATGAAAGAAACTGACAATCATGATCTTGGACAGGAATTAGCAGACGTTTTATTTGTTGTTTTATGTTTAGCCAATCAAACGGGAGTAGACCTACAGCAATCTTTTAGTACTATGATGGAAATGAAAGCTAAAAGAGATCATAAAAGGCATCATTCAAACAGAAAGTTAAAGTAAAAATTAAATTATATCTAAAATTTCTTGACAACCCCACTTCTGAGATTGTATATTTGCCCTTTCTAAAAAATTAAACCTATGAAGTTATCAGCTTTTAATTACGAACTACCAGAAAAACTGGTAGCTGAATATCCAAATAAAAACAGAGATGAATCTCGTTTAATGGTCCTTGATAGATCAGATCAATCTATCCAACATAAATTATTTAAGGATATGATAGATTATTTTGACGAAGATGATGTCATTGCTTTAAACAATACAAAAGTTTTCCCTGCAAGATTATATGGCAATAAAGAAAAGACAGGAGCAAGAATAGAAGTTTTTTTACTTAGAGAGTTAAATAGTGAGCAAAGACTTTGGGATGTTCTAGTAGACCCTGCAAGAAAAATAAGAATTGGAAATAAGCTTTATTTTGGAGATGATGAAATTTTAGTTGCTGAAGTTATAGATAATACAACTTCTAGAGGCAGGACTTTAAGATTTTTATCTGACACCCCATATGATGATTTTAGAAAATTATTACTTGATCTAGGTCAAACTCCGTTACCTAAATATATCAAAAGAGATGTTGAGCCAGAAGATAAAGAAAGATATCAAACAATATATGCAAAAAATGAAGGCGCAGTAGCTGCTCCAACTGCAGGGTTGCATTTTTCAAAACATTTATTAAAACGCCTTGAAATTAAAGGAATTAAATTTTCAGAAATAACACTACATACTGGTTTAGGCTCATTTTCACCTGTTGAAGTTGAAGATTTATCAAAACACAAAATGGATAGTGAGAGAGTAATAGTTGAAGAAAATGCAGCGACCATTATTAATAATGGATTAAAAAATAAAAAAAGAATATGTGCAGTTGGAACAACTGTTATGAGAGCTATAGAGAGTTCAGTTTCATCGAGTGGTACTTTAAACAGAAATGATGGCTGGACAAATAAATTTATTTTTCCACCATATGAATTCAGCATTGCAAATTCTATGATTACTAACTTTCATATGCCAAAGTCAACTTTACTAATGATGGCTTCTGCATTTGCAGGTGATGATTTTCTTAAAAGAGCATATGCCGAAGCAATAAAGGAAAAATACAATTTTTATAGTTATGGAGATGCAATGCTGATAATCTAAAATTATAAGGTGCTCTTTTAAAATGTCAAAAACAGATATAAGATCTTTATCTCTTGATCAAATAAAAAAATTTTTTTTAGAAAATGGTCATCAGGAATACAGGGCTGACCAGGTTTATTCGTGGCTATGGGAAAAGTCTGTATTAAATTTTGAACAGATGACTAATCTTTCAAAATCAATTCGAGCTATTTTAAAGGAAAATTTTGTTATAAATCATATTAAGGTAGAAACAATTCAAAAAAGCAAAGATGGTACAATTAAGAATGCTGTCAAGTTG
The DNA here is from genome assembly GCA_004213965.1 of Flavobacteriales bacterium. GTDB lineage: Bacteria > Bacteroidota > Bacteroidia > Flavobacteriales > Flavobacteriaceae. The sequence continues at coordinate 9,090 of SGZI01000035.1, read as the reverse complement.
TTTGATGATTTATTAGTTGAATGCGTGCTAATTCCTACAAAAAATAGAATAACCGCCTGTATATCATCTCAAGTTGGATGTAGCTTAAATTGTAAATTTTGTGCAACTTCAAAATTGAAGAGAATGAGAAATTTAAATCCTGATGAAATTTATGATCAAGTCGCATTAATAAGTGATCAAAGTAGAGATTATTATAATAGACCATTAACCAATATTGTTTTTATGGGAATGGGAGAGCCACTCATGAATTATAATAATGTGATTCAATCTATAAAGATGATAACTTCAAAAAAAGGGCTAGGGATGTCGCCAAGAAGAATTGTAGTGTCTACATCAGGTATTCCAAAAATGATAAAAAAGATGGCAGATGAGAATGTAAAATTTAAGCTTGCAGTATCGTTACATTCTGCAATTGATGATGTGAGAACTTCAATTATGCCTTTTAATGAGAAATTAAAATTATCTGAATTAAAATTAGCATTACAATATTGGTATAGTAAAACAAAAAGAATAATTACTTATGAATATGTTATTTGGAAAGGAATTAATGACACAATAGAGGATGCAAAAGCTTTAGTAGACTTTTGTAAGTTTGCACCAAGTAAAGTGAATATAATTCAATATAATTCTATTGACAACGATGAATTCATACAAGCTTCAAAAAGTAATATTGATTTATACCAAAATATTCTTGAGAAGAATAATATAAATGTTACCGTTAGAAAATCAAGAGGACAAGATATAGATGCTGCCTGTGGCCAACTCGCAAATAAGCCTTCTTAAATTAATTAATTAATTAATTCTATTTAGTTTTTACCAAAAAGTTTTAAATTAATTACTAAATTAACCAGTCCAAATATTAACTATAATATAAATTAATTGATAGCAAAATCAACCATTGAAAGTGTATTTGAATCATCTCGTGTAGAGGAGGTAATAGGTGATTTTGTTCAATTAAAGAAATCAGGTTCAAATTATAAAGGTTTAAGCCCATTCACAGAAGAAAGAACACCTAGTTTTATGGTTTCTCCAGCAAAACAGATATGGAAAGATTTTTCTAGTGGAAAAGGTGGTACTGTAGTTACATTTCTTATGGAACATGAACATTTTACCTACCCTGAAGCAATTAAATATTTAGCTAAAAAATACAATATAGAAGTAGAAGAAACTCAAAAAACTTCAGAGCAAAAATTAGAAGATAGTGAAAGAGAAAGCATGTATTTAATTACTGAATATGCTAAAGATTATTTTCAAAATAACTTAATGAAATCTGAAGAGGGCAAATCAATTGGACTATCATATTTCAAAGAAAGAGAATTCTCAGAAGATGTCATTGAAAAATTCAAATTAGGATATTCATTTAATAAGTCAAATAATTTTTCTGAGGAAGCTTTAAAAAAGGGGTATAAATTAAATTTTTTAGAAAAAACAGGACTTACTATAGTTAAAGATGACAAGAATATAGATAGGTTTAAAGGAAGAGTAATGTTTCCAATCCTTAGTATGTCAGGTAGAGTTTTAGGTTTTGGAGGCAGAATACTTAAATCTTCTAAGAATATTGCTAAGTATATTAATTCTCCTGAAAGCATAATTTACTATAAAAGCAAGGTTCTATACGGCATATTTCAAGCAAAACAAACTATAGTAAAAGAAGATAATTGTTTTCTTGTAGAAGGTTATACAGATGTAATTAAACTTCATCAAAAAGGAATAAAAAATGTTGTTGCTTCTTCTGGAACAGCATTGACAGAAAATCAGATTAGATTGGTAAGTAGATTAACTAAGAACATTACAGTTTTATTTGATGGAGATAGTGCTGGTTCTCGTGCAACTTTAAGAGGGATAGATATTATTTTGGAGCAGGACATGAATGTGAGAATATGTAATTTGCCTGAAGGTGAGGATCCAGATAGTTTTGCAAATTCAAAACAAACAGAAGAATTAGAAATATTTTTTAAAGAAAATTCAAAAGACTTTATTAAGTATAAGGCATCTGTATTAGTTGATGAGGCAGAAAATGATCCAGTAAAAAAAGCTGCTGTAGTTAGAAATATGGTTGAAAGTATTTCAAAAATTACTGATCAAATAAAAAAGGAAATATATATAAAGGAATGCTCGTCAATAATGGGAATAAGTGAGCAAGTCTTATATAGTACTCTAGCTCAAATTCAAAAAAAATCATTTAAAAAAGATGTAAAGCAGTCAAAACAGAATTTTGATTCATTTAGTATTGTAAAATCAGAAAATTCGAATAGAGAAACTAACATTCTTTATGAGTTAGAGAAGAAAATTATTGAGATTTTATTATTATATGGTAACAACATTGAAAATTTTGAAGATGAAATTGAAAAAGAGGATGAAAATGGAAGACTCATATTGAGCCCTATTATTCGTCGCGTAAAAGTGTTTGAAAAAATTTACATGGATCTTCATGAAGATGAAATGGAATTTTCTAATGATAATTTTAGAAGAATTTACTATAAAATTATTGAATGTTATAATGAGAATAAGGAGATTTCTAACGATAAAATATTAAACACTTTACCTAAAGAGCTTGAAATTGAGATCACAAATATATTAATGAATGATGAAAAATACATGTTACATGACTGGGAAAGAAATAGTATTTTTCCAAAGGCTAAAAACACATCAATTTCTCAACTTGTAATAGAGACAATACTTAATCTACGTTGTTTTTTAATAGATAAAAAATTAAATGAGTTTAAAGATAAGACATCTGATAATATAGATAACAAATTGGTTTTAGAAGATGTTGTTAATTACTCAAGTTTAAAAACACGTCTTTCGAAAAAGTTAAACAGGGTAATTTAGATTATTTTAATTTTTCTGGAATTATACAGACCGGGATTGATTTCATTTTATGTTGGTTGTTTCTATTATGTTTTTCAAAAATCCTGAAAACCTCATTTTCTCTTCCTTTAAAATCTTTTAAGGTTTTTCCTAGATTTTTCTGCTTCATTGCCCATTCAATTTCATTGTAGCTTGCACCAATTTGTTCTTCATCAGTTCTATTGTCTTCCCAAAGCCCATCAGTTGGTTTTGCATTAATTATTTCTTTATCAATTTTTAAGTATTCTGCGAGTTGATAAACCTCTGATTTAGTAAGGTCTGCTATTGGACTAATATCGACACCTCCATCACCATATTTAGTAAAAAAACCAATACCAAAGTCTTCAACTTTATTCCCAGTTCCAACAACGATATAATTATTTAATGAAGCAAAATAATATAGTGCTGTCATTCTTAATCTAGCTCTTGTATTAGCTAAGGCAAGTTCTTGAAGAAACGTTTTTTTTTCATCTGGAATTGTATTTTTAAATTCATTAAAAACACTGGATAGATCTATTTGGTTCGAACAAATACAATTTCCGAATTTTTCTTTTAACCATTTTATATGATTTTTGGCTCTAGAATGCTGAGATAAATTTTGTCTAATTGGAATATCAAGACATAGGGTTTGCAATCCAGTTTTTGCACATAATGTTGAAGTAACTGCAGAATCAATCCCACCTGAAATGCCTATAACATAGCCGTTAATTTTATTTTGAACTTTGTAGTCAATTAACCATTGAACAATATATTCTTCAACTTTTTGTGTGTCCATTAATATATTCTATATTGATTAATAACTATATTATATTTGTAATACATAAATATATTAATACTAGTAGTTAATAAATATTAATTTATTGAAAAAATACATTTTTTATACAATTTTTTTGTTGTCATTAAGCTCATGTGATGTTAATAATAATAAAATTAGCAATACTTATCAATTTGATATTGAAAGGTTTGAAAAATTATTTCATGAGACTACAATTAATAATTTGTCGGATTTAAAAAATAAATACCCTTTTCTTTTTCCAGAACAATATAGTAATGAGATTTGGACAAATAGATTAAATGATACAATTCAAAAAGAAATATATAGCGAGATTAATATAGCTTATCCAAACTTAGACAATGAAAAGAATGATTTAATTAATTTTTACAATAATTTTACTTCATATTTTCCAACATATAAATTACCACGAATCATTACTTTAATTTCTGATATTCAATATGAAAACAGAGTGATTCTAGCAGATTCTCTATTATTAATTGGGATAGATAACTATTTGGGTTCAAACCATTTATTTTATAGTTCAATGCCTAAATATATAAGTGATAATTTAATTTCTAGAATGATTGTTTCTGATGTTGCAGAAGAATACGCTCATTATATAATTCCAAAAAATAATTTTTATACTTTTTTAGACAGAATAATTTTTTATGGTAAGGTGTTGTATTTTAAAGATATTATGCTGCCTAAATTAGATGATAGATATAAAATTGGATATTCAAAATTAAATATGGAATGGGCCAATAATAATGAAAATTTTGTTTGGACTTATTTTGTTGAAAAAGAACTTATGTTTAGCTCTGACAATAAATTAACAAATAGATTTATTAATATTGCACCTTTTTCTAAATTTTATTTATCTGTTGATAATGATTCGCCGGGAATGATTGGAAAATTTATTGGCTGGCAAATTGTAAGATCTTATATGGAAAACAATAAAACAACATTAGTTGAAATGATTTTGATGAATCCAGCAGACATATATAATAACTCTAAATATAAACCTAATAAATAATGGCTACAAAAGACAAATCAATAATAAAGCTTGAAGTTGAGCTAGATGTAAATAAAGTTCCAGAAAAAATATTTTGGACAGCTAAAGATGGAAATGTTATAAATAAAGAAACTAAGGTTGCTTTATTATCTGTGTGGGACTCTGAATCTAAAGAGAGTTTAAGAATCGATTTATGGACAAAAGATATGCCAGTTGAAGACATGAAAATGTTTTTTTATCAAACACTATCTACTATGACAGATACTTATGAACGAGCTACTCAGGATATTGAGGTTGCTAAGGCCATGAAAGAATTTTGTATTTATTTTTCTGAAAAATTAGAATTATCTAACAAATAATTACCATTCATTAATTCTATTAGCATCAAGCCTTATAAAAATAAAAAGAAGTAGGGTAAAAGCCAATAAACTAGATCCACCATAACTAAGAAAAGGAAGTGGAATACCAATTGTTGGAGTAACTCCTAAAACCATTCCTATATTTATCATAAAATGCATAAATATTATTGACGCAACTGAGTATCCGTATATTCTGCTAAAATGATTTTTTTGCATTTCGGATAAACTAATAATTCTAATAATTAATATTATATAGAGTATAATTGTAAATGAACTTCCTAAAAACCCCCATTCTTCTCCAACACTACTAAAAATATAGTCACTATGTTGTTCAGGAACAAAATTTCCAATAGTTCTAGTTCCTTCCATATATCCTTTTCCAGACAAACCACCTGAACTAATTGCCTTTTCTGATTCATTTAAGTTATAAAGAATAGTCCTTTTCATTTGTTTAATTTTTATTGGATCCTTTTCAAGATTTAGCCAAACTGAAATATAATTTTTTTGATGAGTCTTTAGAATATTGTTATACGTATAGTTTGTTATGATGCTTATTGATAAAGAAAAAATTAAAATTAGTGCAGATTTTATTAGGCTCCTTGATTTTCTGGTTTGATAAAAATAATTTAGAATTAATAATATTATTGATAAAAATAAGACGGATGAAATAGATGTTTTAATGGTAAGAATAGATACAGTTAAAATTACAAAAGCAATAAATAAATAAATTTGAGAAATCCCTTCCCTATATAAAACAAAGAATAATGATAAAAATACAATTGAGGTTCCAGTATCATTCTGCAATACAATTAATAGAATTGGTAAAAAAATAATTAGAAATATTTTAATTTGATCCTGAGATTTTTTCAAATTAGTTTGGAAATCACTTATATATTTAGCAACGGCTAAGGCTACGCCAACCTTCATGAATTCACTTGGCTGTAATGTAATACCACTAAATGAATACCACGATAATGCTCCATTAATTCTATTCCCAAATAAAAATAATCCCAATACAAACAAGATACAAACCAGATAAAACACACTTGAAAACCTCTCATAAAATTTAACTTCTATCGTAAGAGATATAATAATTATAGCAAAAGAAATAAGAATAAAAACAAACTGTTTCCCGTATAGAGTGTTAAAATCTAATAATGAAATATTTTCACCGCTAATACTTGACGATATTATATTGGCTAACCCAAAACATATTAGAAAAAAATAGACCAATACCAGTATCCAGTCTATTTTAAAGAAATTTTTTCTTTCACTTAGCATTATTCATTTATTTTAAATGGTTTTCCTAAATAGGGTTTTAAATATTCTGTCTTTAAATTTTTGTTTATTACTAATTTCTCAATTTTTTTTAATGAAATTTCTTTTTTCAAATATTTTTCAATCATTAAACTTGCTATTCTTCCTGCCCAAACAGATCCATATCCTGCATTTTCAACTAAAACAGATATTGCTATTTTTGGATTTTCTCTTGGAGCATAGGCAACAAAAATTGAATGATCACTCAATTGAGTTTTAACTTTATTTATTTTTACAAAATTTTCAGCTGTTCCAGATTTCCCACTAACTTCTATCCCTGGAATTTGAAGTAATTTTCCCGTTCCTGACTTATATACTTTGAACAATGCTTTGTCCATGGTCTCAAAATGCATACTATCAATAGTGGTCTTAATTGGTGTTCTAAATCTAATGTCAATACTATCTCCATCAATATTTTTTATAATATGAGAAGTTAAATAATATCCTTTATTAGCTACAGCTGCAGTCATGTTTGCTAATTGAATTGGAGTAGTTAAAATTTCACCTTGACCAATAGCATTTGAAAGCGTAGTAGTTGCACCCCATTTAAAATCAGGATACCATCTATCATAATATTCTGAGTCAGGTATTACCCCTTTTTTTCCTACAGGCAAATCATTATTTAAATAATTACCAAGACCAAAACTCTTTATATGATTACTCCATTGATTAAAACTTTTCTTTGTATTATTATCGGAATCTATTGTCTTTCTATAGATATCAGCAAAATAAGAATTACAGGATAATGAGATGGCATTATATATATTTCTATAGCCTCCTCCACAATGACAATTCATTCTTCTTTTTTCTTTTCCATAGATATAATATCCTTTACAATAAATAGTTGATTTATCAGTGATTGATTTTTCTTGAAGAGCAGTAAGCCCAGCTAATATTTTAAATGGAGACCCAGGCGGAAACATTGATAATAGTCCTTTGTCAATTAATGGTTTGTATATGCTGTCTTTGTATAATTCAACGTAGTTTTTTGATCTTTCTCTACCAACTAAAAGGTTTGGATTATATGAAGGCGAAGAAACTAATGCAAGTATTTCTCCAGATTTTGGTTCTAAAGCAACAATTGCTCCTCTTTTATTTTTCATAAGTAATTCCCCATATTCTTGAAGTTTTGAGTCTATTGTTATAGTTAAATCTTTACCAGGAATTGATGGAATATCTAATGATCCATTTTTATATTTCCCTATATCTCTATTAAATCTATCTTTTTGTATAAATTCAATTCCTTTTACTCCTCTTAAGTATTTCTCATAGGACATTTCAACCCCTTGTTTTCCAATAATATCTCCTTTTAAATAATAGTCATCATTCAAAATATTTTTTCTATTTACTTCAGCAACATATCCAAGAACATTTGCTCCTATGGTTGTATTATATTCTCTTAAATTTCTTTTCTGAATATAGAACCCTTTATATTTCCTAATTTTTTCTGAGAGATATCCATAGTCCTCTTTAGACAGGTGGGCTAAAAATACTGAAGGTATTCTAGTAGAATATTTTGATGTTTTTTTATATTTAGTAATTAAATAATCTTTAGATATTTTAAGTAGACTACAAAATTCTATAGTGTCTAATTCTTGAACTTCTCTGGGAATAATCATTACATCATATGATGGCTGATTTGAAACTAGCAGAACTTTATTTCTGTCATAAATATATCCTCTTTTAGGGTAGGTAAATACTTTTCTTATAGCATTGTCTTCATAAATATCATAATTTTCAGTACTATAAATTTGAAGATAAAATAGTCTGGTAATAAATATTACACCGACTACAAAAACTATTATTGGAAACAGGGATTTTCTCATTTCTTTTTAAGAAATAAATTTAACAGAAGAATAAGAAGTATTGTAAACAAGCCAGTGAAAATAGTGTTTTCTATAATTAAAATTATTTTAGAAGAATCAAATACTTCAATTAAAAATAAAACAAAATGGTGAAATAATGTGAGAGATGATATATATAAAATATTTTGTCTTATATCAATATTTTTAAATTTAACAACTTGATGAATATATGTCATTCCAAAAAATAATTTTAAAAACAAGGGTCTAAAATACGCAAGAGATACGCATGCTGCAGCGTGTATGGCAGCTGAGTCAGAGAAAAAATCTATAGATAATCCATATAGGAAGCTAAATAGAATAAACGCCATTCTGTTATTAATCACTGGAAAATATATAATAATATAAATATATAGGAAAGGATTAATCGAATTTGAAAAATTAATATTATTCAATATTAAACACTGTAATAAAATTAGTGTAATAGCAGGGATTATATTTTTTATTATGTTATTCATCTAAACTTTTTATTTCATCAATTGCTTTGTTTTCAATTATGTATACATTATTAATATTGCTCATATCATTAAATAACATAACTTCTAATTCTAAATAGTTTTGACTATTATCAAGTTTGAATGATTTGATTGAACCAATAAGAATTCCTTTAGGGAAAATAAATGAATTTCCTCCTGTGGTAATTGTATCACCAATTTTTATATAAGCCTGCTTAGGAATGTCTTTTACCTGAACATATGAAGGGTTTCTCCCATCCCAATTTAAAGTTCCAAAATGATTGCTAGTCTTTACTTTTGCATTTAAATTTAGATTAGTGTTAAGAATAGAAATTACTCTAGAATAATTAGTTGAAACTTTATCAATTACGCCAATAATACCTTTAGAAGATATAACCCCAAGATCTTCTTTTATTCCATTTTTTTTACCTACATCTAGTGTAATATAATTTCTTGTTAG
>SGZI01000034.1 GCA_004213965.1 Flavobacteriales bacterium | reverse complement strand
AAAAAAGAAGAAACAATTTCTCCTTACCTAGCATTAAAATATAATAAGGATATTAATAAAGATTATTTACTTAAAATATACAATTCATATAGTAAAGAAATTTCTAATTCAAAATATGGAATTGAATTAAATAAAATTATTAATGAATAATTCTATTTCCTGTAATAATCATCTTGAAGCCTTACAATATCATCTTCATCTGAAGGATTTTTAATATCAATATGCTGCCAGATCTCAGCTACAATACCAATATCTTCTAGTCCAATAAGTCTATGCCTTTCTTGAATATCAAAAGTAATTATATCGCCGCTTTTATAAATTCCCATTGGATTCTCTAGGTCATTTTCTGATTTTACAACCCCAATTGGACCTTTATATACACTCCATATCTCTTTTCTTCTATAATGATATTGCCATGATAACCTAGACTTAGGATTGACAATTAATATCTTTGGACTTAATTTTATATTATTAGATGTATTAATTTCTATTTTATCAAAGAAAGTTGATATAAATAATGGAAGTTGTTGTTGATCTATAACCAAGAAGCCTCCCCAAGGTCTATCAAAATCAAAATTGACTACACTAAATCCTAATGTTTCAACTTGCTGCTTTATTTGATTATATAATACTATACTATCTTTCAAATTCCGGAATATTTTACAAAATTTCTTGGAGTTTCATAAAGAGTAATTTCTAAATCTAAATTTGAATCTAGCCTTGTTTTAATATTGTTATATATATAGATACAAATATTCTCAGCAGTTGGGTTTACTGATTCAAATTCTTTTACATCTAAATTTAAATTTTTATGATCTAAATTATTCTCAACTTCTTGCTTAATAATTTGTTTTAATAAAGCCATGTCAATTACATATCCTGTTTCAGAATTAACAGGACCTGTCACACTTACAATTAACTCATAATTATGTCCATGAAAATTTGGATTATTACACTTGCCAAAAACTTGGTTATTTTTATCTTCTGACCATTTACTATTGTAAAGCCTATGAGCAGCATTAAAGTGCGCTTTTCTACTAACGGTTAACTTCATTTTAATTTTTTAATTCATCGTAATAATTATCCATAATTATTTTAAACCACTCAGTATAATTATTTGGATTTGTTTTTATATCATCTTTAATTTTATCTAAAGCAAGCCATTTCCATTCATCTACTTCTTTAGGATTCACATTAAAACTACCATTATATTCTCCTACTAATATATGATCTAATTCATGTTCAATTAATCCGTTATCAAATTTAACATAATATATAAATGAATCTAATTCGTTTAAATCAACACAAAAACCCATTTCTTCTTTAAGTCTTCTCTTCCCAGCATTAATGTTAGATTCTCCATCCTTTTGGTGGCTACAACAAGTATTTGTCCATAATCCTGGAGAATGATATTTATTTACATTTCTTTTTTGAAGCATTAGTTCATTTTTATCATTAAAAATAAAAACTGAAAAAGCACGATGTAAAACTCCTTTTTCATGAGCTTCCATTTTTGGCATCAAACCTATTTTTTTATCATTTTTATCAACAAGAATAACAAAATCAGTAGTCATATGTTCTGTTATATAAATTTAGAGTTCTCTGGCGATTAAAATTCCATTAACCTGTGTACATAAACCAGGAAAGGCTTGACCTCCAAAATTAAAGTCAAAAGACATTACATATGGAAAATAACCTTGTTTTGTGGATGACCAGTAAACTAATGTTTCATCAAAATCACCCATTCCTGTAGAATGTACATTGCTGTATATAGCTCCCATTGAGTCACTGCTTGGAATAAACCAATCATTAAACCCTCTATATTCTAAATCACTTACTATCTTAAAAGCATAATTATCACTTCCAAATTCAACACCATCGGCGCTATTATCATTAAGATTTCCTTGAATAATTAGCTCAGTATTTTCCATTCCTGAACCAATTTCACTACTAGTATCTAAATCAAAAATGTCTCCCCATGCCACATCTCCAATTTCAGAAAAATCGGTTGCAACCATTATAGTAGACTCCATCACATTTACATGGAATATAAAACCTCCACCATATTCTAAACCATATAAGCCTTCTACACCTATTTCGTTTATTACAGATGCAATTGGAACGCCATTGTCTAAATTTTGAATAATTGTTAGTTCAGAATTAAAAATTGTTGGATCTAAAACCTCCTCATTTGAACATCCAATAAAGCTTATTAAAATAATCAGAGAATAAAAAATATTTTTCATAGGCAATTAAATTATATAATTGTTGTATGAATTAAAAGCAATTCAAACAGTAATGACAATTTACAAAAAAAGTAAAGAAAGTTTAAAGACTAACATTCTACGCCTTAGCAGTAGGTCCAAAATTCAACTGAATATTAGGATTCTCATAATCTTTTATAGAACCATAGCTTTCTTCAAATCTTTTTATATTATCATTTAAAGCTTTTGATAACTTTTTTGCATGCTGTGGTGTAATGATAATCCTAGATTTAACCTTATTCTTTTGAGCTCCAGGCATTATAGAAATAAAATCAACTACAAACTCTGATACAGAATGATTTATAATAGCAAGATTAGAATAAACTCCTTCAGAAACCTTTTCATCAATTTCAATATTGATTTTTCCTTTTGTGTTTTTTTTATCTGTACTCATTGATTAATTTATCTAGTTAATATTAACTTCTTCCTCAGACTCAAGTTTAGAATCAACAAGTTCATCATAAGCCTCATTTGATCCTACTAATAAATCATCATATTTTCTAAGGCCAGTACCTGCAGGTATCTTATGACCTACAATTACATTTTCCTTTAATCCGTTAAGATTATCAACTCTTGCATTTACAGCAGATTCATTAAGAACTTTTGTTGTTTCTTGGAATGATGCAGCTGAAATAAAAGATTTAGTTTGAAGAGAAGCCTTAGTAATACCTTGTAAAATAGGTGTTGCCGTGGCTGGTTTAGCATCTCTAGCAACTAACTCCTTTTTATCTTCTCTTTTTAAGATTGAATTCTCATCTCTAAAATCTCTTGTAGATATTATTTGACCCACTTTATAATTTTCTGAATCTCCAGAATCTTCTACTAATTTTTTACCGTAAATACTATCATTCTCATCTATAAAATCAGATTTATGAATCAACTGATCTTCTAAGAAGATTGTGTCACCTGAATCTACAATTTTTACTTTTCTCATCATTTGCCTTACAACAACTTCAAAATGTTTGTCATTAATTTTTACTCCTTGAAGCCTATATACCTCCTGTACTTCATTTACTAAATATTGTTGAACAGCGGAAGGTCCCTTGATATTAAGTATGTCATTTGGAGTAATAGATCCTTCTGACATTGGTGTTCCTGCCTTTACATAATCATTTTCTTGAACAAGGATTTGATTAGATAGTTTGATTAAATATTTTCTAATCTCACCTATTTTAGATTCAATAATAACTTCTCTATTACCTCTTTTAATTTTTCCAAATGAAACAACACCATCAATTTCACTTACTATAGCAGGATTTGAAGGATTTCTAGCTTCAAATAATTCTGTAACTCTCGGAAGTCCTCCAGTAATATCACCTGTTTTAGCAGATTTTCTAGGAATTTTAACTAAAATATTCCCTAGATTAATTGATTCATTGTTTTTTATCATTAAATGAGCTCCAACAGGAAGATTATAAGATCTAATTATTTCATCTTTTTTGTTTTTTACATGAATTGTTGGTATAAGCTTTTTATTTCTAGATTCTATTATTACTTTTTCCTGAAAACCAGTCTGTTCATCAATTTCAACCTGATATGTAATACCTTGGTCTATATTTTCATATTCAATCTTACCTGAGAAATCAGCAATAATAACTCCATTATATGGATCCCATTGGCATACTAAGGTGTCTTTCTTAATTTTTTGTCCATCTTTAATAAATAATGTAGCACCATAAGGAATATTATTATTACTTAAAACTAATCCAGTATTACTATCAATTATCTTTAATTCTGATGATCTTGAAACAACTATATTTATTTTGTTCCCTTCACTATCAATTCCTTTAACAGTTTTTAAGTCCTCTATTTCAGCTATTCCATCATACTTAGAAATAAGACTGTTTTCTTCAGAAATATTTCCAGCAATACCTCCAACATGGAACGTTCTTAATGTTAACTGTGTTCCTGGCTCACCAATCGATTGTGCAGCAACAACACCTACAGCTTCTCCTGTTTGAACAACCTTCCCAGTAGCTAAATTTCTTCCATAACATTTTGCACATATACCTTTTTTAGATTCACATGTTAATGCCGATCTAACCTCTATTTGATCAATTGCAGAATTTTCTATTTTATTAGCAACTATATCGTTAATGTGATCACCAGATGATACAATTATTTCTGAAGTTGTAGGGTCATAAATATCATGTAAAGCAGTTCTACCCACTATTCTTTCTTCTAATTTCTCAACAACCTCCTCGTTCTTTTTCAAAGGAGATACATTAATACCTCTTAAAGTTCCACAATCATCTTGAGTAATTATAACGTCCTGAGATACATCTACAAGTCTTCTAGTTAAATATCCAGCATCAGCAGTTTTTAATGCAGTATCTGCAAGTCCCTTCCTTGCACCATGAGTTGAAATAAAATATTCTAAAATTGATAAACCTTCTTTAAAATTAGATAAAATGGGATTTTCAATAATTTCACCACCACCAGCAGTTGATTTTTTTGGCTTTGCCATTAAACCTCTCATACCTGTAAGCTGTCTAATTTGTTCTTTTGATCCTCTTGCTCCTGAATCAAGCATCATATAAACTGAATTAAATCCTTGCTGGTCCTCTCTAATTCTTTTCATTGATAGTTCCGTTAATTCAGCATTTGTTGAAGTCCATATATCGATTACTTGATTATATCTTTCATTATTTGTAATTAAACCCATATTATAATTGGACCTAATTGTATCAACTTGTTTATTTGCTTGATCAATCATCTTATGTTTTTCAATAGGAATAATTATATCTCCCAAACTAAATGACAAACCTCCTTCAAAAGCAAACTTATATCCAAGTGTTTTTATATCATCTAAAAATGCAGCTGTTTCTGGGACACTAGTTTGTTTTAATATTTTACCAATAATGTCTCTTAATGATTTTTTTGTTAATACATCATTTATATATCCTGCTTTTTCTGGAACTTTTTCATTAAATAGAACTCTACCTACAGTAGTTTCAATAATTTTACTTACTAGTTCAGTTCTGTCATCATTATAATCTAATGTTTTTACCTTTATTGAAGCATTCAGATCCACTTTATTTTCATTATAAGCAATTATTACCTCATCAGGGGAATAAAATGTTAACCCTTCACCAGTAACATTAACATTCTTATCTGAAACTCTAAGTTTTGTCATATAATATAAACCTAAAACCATATCTTGAGAAGGTACAGTTATTGGTGATCCATTTGCTGGATTTAAAATATTATGAGATGCTAACATTAAAAGTTGGGATTCAAGGATCGCTTCAGGTCCAAGTGGAAGATGAACTGCCATCTGGTCTCCATCAAAATCAGCATTAAATGCAGTACATACTAATGGATGTAATTGAATAGCCTTCCCTTCAATTAATTTTGGCTGAAATGCCTGTATACCTAATCTGTGCAGAGTTGGAGCTCTATTTAATAATACAGGGTGTCCTTTAAGTACATTTTCAAGAATATCCCATACTACTGGATCTCTTCTATCAATAATCTTTCTGGCTGATTTTACAGTTTTTACTATACCTCTTTCCATTAATTTTCTTATAATAAAAGGCTTATATAGTTCAGCTGCCATGTTCTTTGGTAGTCCGCATTCAAATAATTTCAAATCAGGTCCAACAACAATAACAGATCTTGCAGAATAATCTACACGTTTACCTAATAAATTTTGTCTAAATCTACCTTGCTTACCTTTTAATGAGTCTGAAAGAGATTTCAATGGCCTATTTGACTCAGTTTTTACTGCAGATGATTTTCTTGTATTATCAAATAATGAGTCAACAGATTCTTGAAGCATTCTTTTTTCATTTCTTAAAATAACTTCAGGAGCTTTAATCTCTATTAATCTTTTTAATCTATTATTTCTAATAATTACTCTTCTATAAAGGTCATTTAAATCTGAAGTAGCGAATCTACCTCCATCAAGAGGAACTAATGGCCTTAATTCAGGAGGAATTACAGGGACAGCCTTCATTATCATCCATTCTGGCAGGTTCTCCCTATTTAAATTACCTTCCTTAAATGATTCAACAACCTGAAGCCTTTTTAGTGCTTCAGTTTTTCTTTGTTTAGATGTTTCATTATTTGCCTTATCTCTAAGTTGATATGAAAGTTCTGCTAGGTCAATTCTTGAAAGAAGATCAATAAGACATTCTGCTCCCATCTTTGCAATGAATTTATCTGGATCTTCATCATCTAAATACAAATTTTCTTGAGGTAATGTTTCTAAAATATCTAGATACTCCTCTTCAGTTAAAAAGTCCATTTTATTTATGGCTTCTCCTTCTGCATTAACAGCAATACCTGGTTGAATAACTACATATCTTTCATAATATATAATCATATCTAATTTCTTTGAAGGTAACCCAAGTAAATAACCAATTTTATTGGGAAGAGATCTAAAATACCAAATATGAGCAACTGGCACAACAAGATTAATGTGTCCTACTCTATCTCTTCTTACTTTTTTCTCAGTAACTTCAACTCCACATCTATCACAAACTATACCTTTATATCTAATTCTTTTATATTTACCACACGCACATTCATAATCTTTTACTGGTCCAAATATTCTTTCACAAAATAGACCATCCCTCTCAGGTTTGTGAGTTCTATAATTAATAGTTTCAGGCTTTAAAACCTCTCCTTTTGATGCAGCTAAAATAGACTCAGGTGAGCCAAGTCCAATAGAAATTTTATTAAATTTCAAAACTGTTTTATCTTGTTTTCTTGCCATAATAAATGGATATATTTTTAATAATAAATTATTCTTCTAATCTTATATCTAAACCTAGTCCTTTAAGTTCATGCATTAATACATTAAATGATTCAGGAAGACCTGGATTTGGCATAGAATCTCCTTTAACTATAGATTCATATGTTTTGGCTCTACCCACAACATCATCAGACTTAACTGTAAGTATTTCTCTTAGAGTACTAGAAGCACCATAAGCTTCAAGAGCCCAAACTTCCATTTCTCCAAATCTTTGACCACCAAATTGTGCTTTACCTCCTAAAGGCTGTTGAGTTATAAGAGAATAAGGTCCAATTGATCTAGAATGCATCTTATCATCAACCATATGTCCTAATTTTAACATGTATATAACTCCAACAGTAGCTGCTTGATCAAACTTTTCTCCAGTTCCACCATCATATAAGTATGTATGGCCAAATTTTGGAACTCCAGCCTTATCAGTTATTTCATTAATTTCATCTAATGATGCACCATCAAAAATTGGAGTAGAATACTTTTTATCAAGGTTTTTACCAGCCCAACCAAGTACAGTTTCATAAATCTGTCCAATATTCATCCTTGAAGGAACCCCTAGAGGATTTAATACAATGTCTACAGGTGTTCCATCTTCTAAGAATGGCATATCTTCCTGTCTTACAATTTTAGCAACAATACCTTTATTACCATGTCGACCTGCCATCTTATCTCCTACTTTTAATTTTCTCTTTTTAGCTATATATACTTTAGCTAATTTTAAAATACCTGCAGGTAATTCATCACCAACTGAAATTGTAAATTTCTCTCTTCTTAATGATCCTTGAAGATCATTTTCTTTAATCTTATAGTTATGAATAATTTGAGAAATTAAAAGATTCATTTTTTTATCAGCCGTCCACTTACCTGCAATTAAATGAGCATAATCATCAGCAGCATTCAACATTTTTAAAGTAAATTTCTTTCCTTTAGGAAAAACTTCTTCACCTAAGTCATTATATATTCCTTGAGATGTTTTTCCAGATAATACAGTAAATAATTTTTTTACTAATACTTTTCTTAAATCTTCAAACTTTTCA
The DNA here is from genome assembly GCA_004213965.1 of Flavobacteriales bacterium. GTDB lineage: Bacteria > Bacteroidota > Bacteroidia > Flavobacteriales > Flavobacteriaceae. The sequence continues at coordinate 3,502 of SGZI01000034.1, read as the reverse complement.
TCATAAACTCTCTCTAATTCTTTTATATCATCCTTGTCTTGTAACCTTTTTCTTTTATCTTTTACTGCTCTTGCAAAAAGTTTTTTATCAATTACGATACCATTCAATGATGGAGGTGCCTTTAGTGAAGCATCTTTTACATCTCCAGCTTTATCACCAAAAATTGCTCTAAGCAGTTTTTCTTCTGGAGTTGGATCACTTTCACCCTTTGGTGTAATCTTTCCAATTAAAATATCTCCAGGCTTTATCTCAGCCCCAATTCTTATCATACCATTCTCATCTAAGTCTTTAGTAGCTTCTTCTGATACATTTGGGATATCATTTGTCAATTCTTCATTACCTAATTTTGTGTCTCTAACTTCAATAGAATATTCATCAATATGAATTGAAGTAAAAACGTCATCTCTAACAACTTTTTCTGAAATAACAATTGCATCCTCAAAATTATATCCTTTCCAAGGCATAAATGCTACTTTAATATTCCTACCTAATGCTAATTCACCGGCATTAGTAGCATAGCCCTCACATAAAACTTGCCCTTTATTAACCTTATCCCCTTTAGAAACAATAGGCTTAAGATTAACACAAGTTCCTTGATTAGTTTTCTTGAATTTTGTTAAATTATATGTAATAGTACCAGATTCAAAGTTTGTCAATAATTGCTCTTTACTTCGTTTATAAGTTATTACAATTTTATCTGCATCTACGTAATCTACTACACCTTCATCTTCTGCATTTATAAGAATTCTAGAGTCAGATGCTACTTGTCTTTCAAGGCCGGTACCAACAATTGGTGATTCTGGTAAAAGCAATGGAACCGCTTGCCTCATCATATTTGATCCCATTAATGCTCTATTTGCATCATCATGCTCTAAAAATGGTATTAATGAAGCAGAAATAGAAGCAATTTGATTAGGAGCTACATCAGTATAGTGAACTTTTTCAGATTCAATAACTGGGAAATCACCCTCCATTCTTGCAATAATCATATCATCAATAATTTTACCTTTTTTATCAATTTTAATATTTGATTGTGCAATTAATTTGTCTTCTTCTTCTTCAGCACTTAAGTATACAGGATCTGAATTTATATCAACTTTTCTTTTATCTACTTTCCTATATGGAGTTTCAATAAATCCCATACTATTAATTTTTGCAAACACGCTAAGAGATGAAATTAATCCAATATTTGGTCCTTCAGGAGTTTCAATTGGACATAATCTTCCATAATGAGTATAGTGAACATCTCTAACTTCAAAACCAGCTCTTTCTCTAGAAAGACCACCGGGTCCTAACGCTGACAACCTTCTCTTATGAGTAATCTCTGCTAGTGGATTGGTTTGATCCATAAACTGAGATAATTGGTTTGTTCCAAAAAATGTATTAATAACAGATGAAAGTGTTTTTGCATTAATAAGATCAATTGGCGTAAATACTTCATTATCCCTAACGTTCATTCTCTCTCTTATAGTTCTAGCCATTCTTGCTAGCCCAACACCAAACTGTGAGGACAATTGCTCTCCTACAGTTCTTACTCTTCTGTTAGATAAGTGATCAATATCATCAATTTCAGCCTTAGAGTTAATTAATTCAATTAAAAATTTTATAATTGTAATTATATCTTCTGTGGTTAAAACTTGTTTATCCATACCGATATCAAGTCCTAATTTTTTATTCATTCTATATCTACCAACTTCTCCAAGTTTATATCTTTGATCACTAAAGAATAACTTATCGATAATTCCTCTTGCAGTTTCTTCATCTGGTGGCTCAGCATTTCTTAGTTGACGATAAATATGTTCAACAGCTTCTTTTTCAGAGTTAGTAGGATCTTTTTGAAGGGTGTTGTGAATAATTGCATATTCGCCCTGTTGATTTGTTTCTTTATGAATCAGAATAGTTTTTATTTCAGCTTCAATAATTTGATCTACATTTTCCTTGTCTATCTCAGTATCTCTATCTAACAACACTTCATTTCTTTCAATAGAAACAACCTCACCAGTATCTTCGTCTACAAAATCTTCATGCCATGTGTTTAGGACACGTGCAGCTAATTTTCTACCATAATACTTTTTTAAGTTATTTTTAGAAACCTTAATTTCTTCTGCAAGGTCAAATATTTCAAGAATATCTTTATCCCTTTCATAACCAATTGCTCTAAATAGTGTAGTAACAGGTAATTTCTTTTTTCTATCAATATATGCATACATTACACTGTTTATGTCAGTAGCAAATTCTATCCATGATCCTTTAAATGGTATTACACGAGCAGAGTATAACTTAGTTCCATTAGCATGAAATGATTGTCCAAAAAATACACCAGGCGATCTATGTAACTGAGAAACTACAACTCTTTCAGCTCCATTGATGCAAAATGTTCCGCTAGGAGTCATATAAGGTATAGTTCCTAAATATACATCTTGAACAATTGTTTCAAAATCTTCATGCTCTGGATCTGTACAATATAATTTTAATCTAGCTTTTAAAGGCACACTATAGGTTAGCCCTCTCTCAATACATTCTTGAAGATTATATCTTGGTGGATCTACAAAATAATCCAAAAATTCTAATACAAATTGATTTCTAGTATCAGAAATAGGAAAGTTATCCATAAAGGTATTATATAAGCCTTCATTTCCTCTTTCTTCAGACTTAGTTTCTAATTGAAAAAAGTCTTTAAAAGATTTAATCTGAATATCTAAGAAGTCAGGATAATTAATTGAGTTATTTAATGATGAAAAATTAACTCTTTCTGCTCTTTTTATTGACATCTATTATATAAGTTTAAATTTTAAAAAATGTTTACGGTGTTCTTAAGCACAAATAGGCATAACTATTAAGAATCTCTCTTAATAGTTATGCCTAATGCGTTTGATATGTTAAACTTATTTAAGTTCAACCTCGGCTCCAGCTTCTTCTAATGATTTTTTCATTCCATCAGCCTCATCTTTTCCAACAGCTTCCTTTATAGTCTTAGGTGCTCCGTCTACTAATTCCTTAGCATCTTTTAGACCTAATCCAGTTAATTCCTTAACTAGTTTAACTACAGCAAGCTTTGAACCTCCAGCTGCTTTAAGAATTACATCGAATTCTGTTTTGCCTTCATCACCAGCAGCGTCACCACCAGCAGCTGCTCCACCACTTGGAGCTGCTACAGCTGTTGCAGCCGGTTCTATTCCGTATTCATCTTTTAAAATATCAGCTAATTCACTTACCTCTTTTACTGATAAGTTTACTAACTGTTCTGCGAAAGTTTTTAAATCTGCCATTTTTCTGTTTTTAAGTAATTTCTTTTGTTAATATTTAATTTTAATTTTCTTCTTTATTTGTTTCTTCTGAGTTATCCTCTGACTCTTCTTCAGCAGGTGCTTCTTCAGCAACAGCCTCTTCAGCAGGTGCTTCTTCAGCAACAGCCTCTTCAGCAGGTGCTTCTTCAGCAACAGCCTCTTCAGCAGGAGCTTCTTCAGCAGAAGCTTCTTTAGAAGAATTTTCTTCTCTATTA
>SGZI01000033.1 GCA_004213965.1 Flavobacteriales bacterium | reverse complement strand
CACATTAATTATAAGACAAATATTTAAAAAATTAATAATTGAATTTGCTTTAAAAATGTCAAATTTTTGTAAAATCCTGTGCAGATAACAGATTATATAAGTATATTGTGCTATCAAAAATTAAACTAATAACTAGATTATGAGAACAATTCTTAAAATTTTTATGATGTTATTTTGTGTGTTTTCTTACGCACAAACTACTGTAACTGGTAGTGTTACTGATAGAAATAGCCAGCCTCTTTCCGGAGCAACGGTTATCATTGTTGGTACTTCTACAGGTGTAGTTGCAGATTTCGATGGAAATTATTCTATCACCTCAGACATGGACACTCCTTTTTCAATTGAAGCTAGCAGTGTTGGTTTTAAAGCCATGTCAGCAGAAGTAAGTTCTTCATCAACAGTTGACTTCGTTTTAGAAGACAACACTGCTCTTGATGAAGTTGTAGTTTCTGCATCAAGAACACCTCAAAGAATTTTTGAATCTCCTGTTACTGTTGAGAGATTTGGAATAAAAGACATAAAAACTACTGCATCCGCAGATTTTTATGATGGACTTGAGAATTTAAAAGGTGTAGATATAAACGTTAACAGTTTAACATTTAAAGCAATTAACACAAGAGGGTTTGCAACATTTGCAAACACAAGATTTGTGCAATTAGTTGACGGAATGGATAACTCTGCTCCTGCGCTAAACTTCCCACTTGGGAACTTGTTAGGGATGACAGAAACTGACGTTTTAAGTGTTGAAATTATTCCTGGAGCTTCATCAGCACTATATGGTGCAAATGCGTTTAATGGAATATTACTTATGGAAAGTAAAAATCCTTTTGACTTCCAAGGTGTTAGTGGACAATACAAACATGGAATTACATCTCAAGAAGCAGCTGGAGGAGACAATGAATTTAGAGATCTTCAAGTAAGATTTGGACACAAATTCAGTGACAAAGTAGCAATGAAAGTTAATTTTGCTTACTTACGTGGTACTGATTGGGTAGCTGATAGTGAGGTAGATAAATTAGGAAGAGTTGATGAAAATGGAGTAGGTTTAACTAGAGCTGCTCATAATCATGATGGAATTAACATATATGGGGATGAGGTTGCTACCGATATTAATGGTGTTGCACAGGCAATGGAAGCGGGAGGACTACTTCCTGCTGGAGCTTCTGCTTTAGTTCCTTCTACAGTTGTAAGTAGAACTGGATATAGAGAAGTAGATCTAACAGATCACGTAGCAAGAAGTAAAAAAGCTGATTGGGGTCTATACTGGAGACCTGACGGGACTGATGCTCTTGAAATTCAATATGTTGGAAAATATGGTACTGGAGAGACCGTATATCAAGGTACTAACAGATACGGAATAGAGAATTTCATAATGACTCAACATAAATTAGAAGTTAAGTCTCCTAACTTTTTTGTTAGAACATATGTGAATGCAGACAATGCAGGAGATTCATATGATATGAACTTTACTGCAATTAATATAAATAGATCATGGAAGAGTGATAATCAATGGTTTGGAGAATATGTAGGTGGAATTGTAGGTGGAACTCTTGCTGGATTAACTATAGATGCGGCACATGCACTAGGAAGAGCTACTGCAGATACTGGCCGTTTAATGCCGGGGACTCAGGCATATATGGATGCATTTGAGACTGTAGTAAATAATCCTGATCTTACAACTGGAGCAAAATTCCAGGACGAATCTAAAGTATACCACACTGACTTTAATTATAATTTTGGTCATATGTGGGATTGGGCAGAAGTTCAATTAGGTGGTTCATACAGAAATTATGAGCTAAATTCTTCTGGAACGATATATACTGACTATGATGGCCCAATAAATTATGGTGATATGGGTGTATATACTCAAATTACTAAAGATATGCTTGATGATAGATTTAGGGTAACTGCTGCTGCTAGATATGATAAAGCAGAGTTTTCTGATGGAGCAATAACTCCTAGGGTTGCTTTAGCATATACCGCTGGAGATTATAAAAATCACAATTTTAGAGTTTCATATCAAACTGGATACAGAAATCCAACAACGCAAGATTTATTTATAGGTCTTGATGTTGGAATAGCAAGACTAATTGGTTCATCTCCTGATAATCCATCAAGATTTGTTAGAGATTATTCAGTTAGTGTTGCAGGACAAGCCCTTGGTGCACCAGCAACGGTTACTCTAACAGGTGACAGTGCGTTTAGTAACTCATTTTCAGCATCCTCAGTTCAAGCAATGGCAGCTACAGGAAATCCTGGGTTGTTAGAAGCTTCTGGAGTTGAGTATGTTGAAGCAGAGCGCTTGCAGTCAGTTGAATTTGGATATAGAGGAAAATTATCTCCAACATTTATCGTTGACGCTAACATTTATAGAAATTCATATGAAAACTTTATTAGTACTGAGGCAGTAATTTCGCCTTATTATGGTCAAGTTGGTGATAATGGATTGTCTATTTTAGCAATTGCTAATGGTGACTTTGAAACTTATAGCGCCTATACAAATTCTGATGCTATGGTAGAATCTTGGGGTGCTGCAATTGGTATAGTAACTAAGCTTTTTAAAAACTGGGATTTATCAGCTAACTATACTAAATCGGTATTAGAATTTGATCAAGATCTTTATCCAGACTTCCAAACAAATTGGAATACTCCAGAACATAAGGTAAAAGTTCAGTTTGGAAATACAAATATTTTTGAAAATGTTGGGTTTAATGTCGCTTGGAGATATTTTAGTGCTTTCTATTGGGAAGCAACATTTGGAAATGGAGATGTGCCTGCAACTAACGTAATTGATGCGCAGATTAATTTTACTATTCCAAAGTGGAATTCAACTATAAAAATTGGTGGTGCTAATCTTGGTAGCCAAGAATACTTTACTGCATTTGGTTCAGGATTCATTGGTCAACAATATTATATTTCATGGACTGCTAACAACCTATAATTAAATAATAATTAAACTAACAAATTATGAAAATTAAATATTTATTTCTTTCATTCATTTTAATTGCCTTTACTGGCTGTGACATGGATCAAGACTCGTTGGAGGGTATGCCTATATATCTTGACATAGACTCTGGAGATGCAGATTTTTCTAAAATGGTTGCAATGGGTGCAACGATGACTGCGGGCTATACAGATAATGCATTATTTCAAGCAGGACAAATGAATTCATATCCAAACATAATGGCTGGTGTTATGACGCATGCAGGTGGAGGAGAATTTACTCAACCTTATATGAGCGATAATGTTGGTGGGCTATTAGTTGGTGGACAACAAATTTTTGGTCCAAGACTATTTTTTGATGGTGCAGGACCTGCGCCAGTTCCTGGTACGCCAAGTACGGAAGCTACAAATGTAATGCCTGGACCATATTCTAATATGGCTGCCCCTGGAGTTAATGCTGTTCATATGCTAGCTCCTGGATATGGAAGTATGGCTGCACTAATGCAAGGATTGGCTAATCCATATTATGTAAGAATGGCTTCTAGTGATGGTGGATCTATCATTGGAGACGTTATGGGACAATATCCTACATTTATTACAATGCTTTCTGGATTTAGCGATGCGCTTGCTAGTGCAACAGATGGTGCAACAAGTGTTGGTATGGGAACTCAAGCAGAATTTCAATTTGCATTGGGAACTACTATGGGTGCATTAGGCCAATTAGGAGTTGATGGAATTATAAGTAATATTCCTGATGTAACAAATAATGCTTTCTTTAATACAGTTGGACATGATGTAGTCCCTCTAGATGCTGCTACTGCTGGAGCGTTAAATGGTGGATTTGCACAATATAATGGTGCATTAGCATTAGTTGCAGGGTTTGGAATTATTACACAATCTGAAGCTGCTGCTAGAACAATCAATTTTGTTGAAGGAATGAATGCAGTAGTAATTGATGATGATGACCTAACAACAATAGATTTAACTCCATTAGGGATACCATTGACATTACCAAACATGAGACATGCAACAGCAGATGATAAAATTCTATTATCAACAGCTTCAATTATTGGGACAGCTGTTGGTGGTAATCCAATGATGGTAAATGGGTTAAGTGTTCCACTAGATGATACTAGGGTGCTAACAGCAAACGAAGTTGCAGAAATTCAAGCAACAATAACTGGTTATAATGGAACTATCTCTGCGTTAGCTAGTCAAAGTGGCTGGGCAATGTTTGATGCTCATTCATTCTTTGAAGAACTTAATAGCGTTGGAGTAACTAGTGGAGAATTTCACATGACTGCAGATTTAGTCATGGGAGGGTTTTACTCATTAGATGGGATACATCCTACTGCTAGAGGTAATGCTGTTCTTGCTAATGCAATGATGGAGGTAATTGATGCGCATTATGGATCAAATCTTTCAGATGTTGCAGTAGATGCTGGAGACTATCCAACAAATTATCCTCCAAACATGTAGGAGAATAAGTAAACTGAAAACTAAAAAAAGCCTGGATAAACATTCAGGCTTTTTTTTATTCACAAAAGACTGATTTTTTTTAAAAAAAAATTGTCTTTCTTTTATAAAAAATTATCTTTGCATGGTTATTCTTTTTTAACTTTTTAAACACAAAAAACCAATATGATTTCAGGTAAAATTTCACAAATAGTCGGCCCAGTAATTGATGTTGAATTTGATTCAGATAAAGGTCTTCCAAAAATTTATGATTCATTAGAAATTGAAAAACCTGATGGCTCACTGTTAGTGCTTGAAGTACAAGCTCATATTGGAGAAAGCATTGTTAGAACTATTGCAATGGATTCTTCAGATGGAATTAGTAGAGGGGCTGTAGCAAAAGCTACTGGCAATCCAATTAAAATGCCTATTGGTAAAGAAATTAATGGTAGATTATTTAATGTAATTGGAGATTCAATTGATGGAATTGGAAATTTGCCTAAAACAGGAGATGATGGGTTAGCTATTCATAGGGAAGCTCCAAAATTTGAAGATCTATCAACATCTACAGAAGTGCTGTTCACTGGTATTAAAGTGATAGATCTTATTGAGCCCTATGCAAAAGGAGGTAAAATTGGATTATTTGGTGGAGCTGGAGTTGGTAAAACTGTATTAATACAAGAGTTAATTAATAATATTGCAAAAGGCCATGGAGGTCTTTCTGTATTTGCTGGAGTTGGTGAAAGAACTAGGGAAGGAAATGATCTGCTTCGTGAGATGTTAGAATCTGGGATTATCACCTATGGGAAAGACTTTATGAAATCAATGGAAGAAGGAGGATGGGATCTTAGCAAGGTTGATAAAAAAGCTTTAAAAGATTCTAAAGCAACATTTGTTTTTGGACAAATGAATGAACCTCCCGGAGCTAGAGCTAGAGTTGCTCTTTCTGGATTAACAGTAGCTGAATATTTTAGAGATGGTGCAGGCGATGGTCAAGGGAAAGATGTGTTATTTTTTGTCGATAATATATTTAGATTTACTCAAGCTGGATCTGAAGTTTCTGCATTACTTGGAAGAATGCCTTCAGCAGTTGGGTATCAACCTACATTAGCGACTGAAATGGGAGCAATGCAAGAAAGGATAACTTCTACAAAAAAAGGGTCTATAACTTCTGTTCAGGCGGTTTATGTTCCTGCAGATGACCTTACAGATCCTGCTCCTGCAACTACATTTGCCCATCTAGATGCCACTACTGTGCTGTCTAGAAAAATTGCTGAGCTTGGAATTTATCCAGCAGTTGATCCTTTAGATTCCACATCAAGAATTTTAACTGCAGAAATACTTGGAGAAGAACATTACAATTGTGCTCAAAAGGTAAAAGAGCTGTTACAGCGATATAAAGAGCTGCAAGATATAATAGCTATTTTAGGAATGGAAGAACTTTCTGAAGATGATAAGATGGCTGTTGGTAGAGCAAGAAGAGTGCAAAGGTTTTTGTCTCAACCATTCCATGTTGCAGAACAATTTACAGGCACACCAGGAGTATTGGTAGATATTAAAGATACCATTAAAGGCTTTAATATGATAATGGATGGAGAGCTAGATCATTTGCCTGAAGCTGCGTTTAATTTAAAAGGAACTATTGAAGAAGCAATAGAGGCTGGAGAGAAAATGTTAGCTGAAGTATAAATTCTAATAAATCTTTTTGATTATGTTTTTAGAAATCATTTCACCAGAAAAAATAATATATAGTGGAGAAGTAACGTCTGTTGCTGTTCCTGGAGTTCAAGGTGAATTTGAAATGCTGAATAATCACGCTGCCATTGTATCAACTCTTAAAAAAGGGCATATTAAAATTTATGGAGACATTAAGCTAGATGAATCGATAAAAGAAATGTTTGAAAAGGGTCCTGATAGAGGATTCTTCCTCCCTATAAATTCAGGCACAGTAGAATTAAAAGAAAATAAAATCACAGCGCTTGTGGAATAATTTTACAATGAATAAAAGGAATTTTTTAATCCTATTTGCAGTATTTTTCCTGCAAAAAATAACTGCGCAAACAGCTGAGGATGGAAAAGAAATCAGCTTAGAAACAATAGAAATTATTTCATCGCCTAGAATTGAATTACCTTTTTCTGAAAATTCTAGAACTATTCATGTTATTACAAAAGAGGAAATTAAAAATAGTCCCGCTGCAAACGTGAGTGAACTATTACAGCAAGTAGCAGGAATAGATATTAGGCGTAGAGGAGTATCAGGGATGCAAGCAGATTTATATATAAGAGGTGGAACATTTGATCAAACATTGTTATTAATAGATGGATTTAAAGTTGAAGACCCTCAAACTGGGCATCATACAATGAACATGGCAATCCCAATAGATGTAATAGAGAGAATAGAAATTATAAAGGGAGCAGCAGCAAGAATATATGGACAGAATGCATTTACTGGAGCTATCAATATAGTGACTAAAAAAGTTACAGAAAATCAAAGGTCTAGAAAAATTGGAGCAGGATCATTTGAGCAAAGAAATGCCGCATTAACAATTCAACAGTCCTCTGAAAAAGCATCATTTATAACTCACTACTCAAGACAATCTTCAGATGGCTATAGATATAATACTGACTTTAATAATAACAATAATTTTATAAAAGGTAGTTTTCAAATTAAAAACTTACCAGTTAATATGATTGCTTCTTTTAATGAGCGAAAATTTGGGGCTAATGGATTCTATGCAAGTCCTGAAGCAGTTGACCAATATGAAGAAACCCAGGCTAGTTTATTAGGAGCTAGCACAGAAATTAGAAATGAATCTCTAGTAATTAAACCAAAAATATATTGGAAAAGGAATCAAGACATGTATGTATATCTAAGACAGGATCCTTCAGTTTATAGAAATCTTCATATTACAAATAAAATAGGTTTTGAATTGAATGGCTCTAAAGAATCAAATGCAGGGACTACTGGTTTTGGGATTGATCTTGCCTACGTATCAATTGCAAGTAATAATTTAGGCGATAGAGACAGGACTATGATCAATATATTCATAGAGCATCAATTTAAACTATTAAAAGACAAGCTTGATATTACCCCTGGAATTGCTCTAAATTATTTTTCAGATTTTAACTTTAATGATAATTATAAGAATAATTTTTTTAGAAATTTTCTTGCCTACCCAGGAATAGATGTTGGATATAAAATAAATGAAAATTTGAGAGCTTATTCCAATATAGGATATACCTATAGAGTTCCTACATATACTGATCTTTATTATAGCAGTCCAACAACTATTGGAAATGAAAAATTAATTCCTGAAAAAGCACTATCTGAAGAAATTGGAATTCGTTATTTCAAAAATAACCTAAGCTTGTCTTTTGTATTGTTTAATAGAAAAGCAAAAGACTTAATCGATTATGTAAAATCTATTGAATCAGACCCTTGGCAGGCTAGCAATATAAGGGAATTAAATACTAGCGGAGCAGAGACTTCTCTTGGAATTAAAATTTATGGGAATAATAACAAAAATCATTACATAAATTTAGCATATAGCTATTTAAAAGATGATCTAATGCCTTCTGAAATACAATACTCAAGGTATGCTATTAACTCCTTAAAACATCATGTCACATCAAATATTAATATTGCATTAACTAAAAAATTGTCAAGCTCAATTATCTATAAATATGCTGAAAGAACATCTGGCAATAATTATAGTATAGTTGATATAAAAACACGGCTAGTATTTAAAAAATTCGACTTTTCTTTAATGGTAAATAATGTTTTCGAGACCGAATACTATGAGACTAATCTGATCCCTATGCCTGGAAGATCGTATCTTTTCTCTTTTGGATATAATCGTTAAAATAAGTCATTAACCTTTTTAATTATAAAATCATACTCCCATCCTCTATAGGATAAAAAATTAATAAATTTTCTTTTTCTTGAATCCTTTGAACCGCTCAACAAACCAAATTTTTTTATTGACAGATCATCAAAAGCACTAATATAATCTTGATCTGAAATTTGATTAAGAGCCATACTGATCAAATTAGAGTCTATGCCTCGTTTTTTTAATTCTAATGTAATTTTAATTTTACCCCATTTTTTTATTCTAAATTTCCCTCGAGTAAATGATAAAGCAAAACGCTCTTCATCTATAAAATTACGGTTAACCAAATAATTAATAATATTATCAATCTCTGATTGGTCTACATTTAATTTAAAAAGTTTATCTATAACTTCCTTTTTGCATCGTTCCTGATAAGAACAAAAATTTTCAATTTTTTTCAAAATTTCAGGATCTTGATGTGAAGCTATTGTCATTCTAAAGATTATAATTAATCGCAAAAATAAAATTAATTCCAGGAGCAGAAATTCCTGAAGAATAAGGCCTATATAGTTTGTTGGCAAGATTTTCTATAGCTGCAGTCATTGAAATTCTATCTGAAATAGTATAAATTGATCTCAAATTCAAAGTATACCATGCTGGAGAATATGGATTGCCATTACTATCTAAAGCATATAAATGAGGTTTGTCAATTTCAGATTGAGCCAATTTATAAAATGGTATTTCTGAATTATAATTTATAAATCCATCAAGCATAAATTTTTCGTTCTTATATACTAAATGTAGACTTCCAAATTGTGGTGGCACATGCCTAACTGGCATTGATATAGAATAATCATCTTTTTGCTTACCATCAATGAAATTATATTGAAAAACAGAATTTAATTTATTTGTTAACTGTATGTCTAATCCAAGCTCAACTCCAAATATATTAGATCTTGACCCATTTTGAATAGCTTGAATATTGCTTAATTCGCCATCATATATTATTTGATTGACTCCATTCTCTAATTCAAAATCCGCTCTAATTAAACTGTTATACAAATAAGTATAATATGTAGAAAATTCGAAATTAATTTTTTCTAACGTAATTGTTCCTCCCAAATCAACTCCAAAAGATCTTTCTGGTTTCAAATCAGGGTTAGGGACAACTACTGAGCCAGGTTCCGAATCAAAAATTTTAGCAACATCATCAATGTTTGGTGCTCTAAAAGCAGTGCTCAAATTGAATTTCCATGTATAATTCTCATTTTGGATCCAACTAATACCAAAACCTCCAATTAATGCCCCAGTATTAATATTAGCATTTGAAAATGGAAAGCCGTATAATAGATTATTAGATAAATCTGCATTAATTAATACATGATTATATCTCAATCCAGATTGAATAATAATATTATTTTTTAATCTATACTTATAGTTTAAATATGCCCCGATTGATTCCCAAGTAGAATTATCTGGATATCTAGTTGTATTATCATATATAATTAACTCTTCAATATTAAGCAAACATGCCTTAGAGTGAATTTTATTATTTAAATATTCCGCTCCATATGATAGTACTGAATTTTCAGAAATTGATTTAATAAAATCTAAATTGATTGAAAATATATTAACCTCTTCATCTCTAATACTCTTGATAGTATCATAAATTTTTCTACTATTTCTACTTTCATTGAATTTTTGATATGCTGTAGTTAACTTAGCCTTATCATATAGCTTAGAGCTATCGCTGTCTAAAGAAATTTGAGAATTAATTAATAGCCACTTTTGTGGTCCGTAATACCACTCTCCATAATACAAATCATTATCATTATTATATCTTATTAATCTATCATATCTTGGTATATTAGATGATGAAGAATAATGTATTCCAAGATCAGCAGTAATATTATCAGAAGGCTTATACAAAATCTTCTGCATAAAATTGAACTGAGAATATTGCGTTTGCTTTTGAATTTGTGGATTTGAATTTTGAATAATAGAATCAAAACCATTTATTGCAGAAACGTATTCTGGCCTTAAATAATCCGACAGGCCATTTTTCCCCATTTTTAAATCATCAAAATCATTACGAGAAAAACTAGTTAAAAATGCTAATTTTTTATATCCAATATTAATGTCAAAATGACCCGTTTTTTCATTATTAGCTGAGGCTGTTCTTAAATTAGAATTAATTAATATTAATGGCTTTTCAGTTTCTGTGAATTCTGGTTTTTTAGTGTAAAAATTCATAGCCCCTCCAATAGCATCGCTCCCATACATTACTGAGCTTGATCCCATAATAATCTCAGTTTTGTTTATAGAAAATGGATCGATTGATATTACATTATGCATATTGCCACCTCTATATATAGCATTATTTAGTCTTACTCCATCAACAGATAAGACTAATCTATTTGTAGAAACTCCTCTTATCATTGGGCTACCACCTCCCAATTGGCTTTTTTGTATATATATATGTCCACTAGTATTTAATAAATCTGCACTGGTCTGAGGGTTGCTAACGGCAATACCTTCTTTGTTTATCTGAAGTATTCTCTGTGGTATTTCCTTTATGTCCTGGGCAAATCTTGAAGCTGAAATTATAATCTGATCTAAAGATTGAGTATTCATAGATAACAATACTGTATTCTGAATGATTTGCTTATTAATTAATCTTGTCTGATATGATAAATGCTTAAAAGTAATTATTTGATCATTTTCAAATGAATCAAGTAATACCTTCCCTTCAAAATCTGAAAATACACTGTTTTCTGGATTACTGTATACAGCTACACCAACAATAGGTTCCATTGTTGATTCATCTAGAATATAAACCTCCTGAGCATGACTAACAATACTAAAAAACAATAATAATATATATGTAGCTTTTTTCAAGATTAATTATATGTGTTTCTGATGATATCTAATGATTTTAGTCCCTTAAAATTATTGATATGCAATTTGTAATAGGTTATAATAATATTTAAAACTTCCATTTTTTCCTCAGAATTTAACGCTAGTAAATGATTACTATCAAATTTTATGCCTAAAATATTATTAAAGAGGTTTAAATTAACATCTTTAATAGAATACTTGCTAGTTTTTGATGATTCATATATGCCTTCTTCAAGATTAAAATATGGTAGGTGATTGTCCGAAATATCTGGATAAAACCCTAAATATTTAGTTAATTCAAGCAAAAAAATTAAATGAAAATAGGAGTTTAAATGATTCGTGTCATACCAAATTAATGATTCTTCTATATAATCATATAATTCTACTTCTTTCTTTTGATGAGTAATAATATTTGATAGCATTTCTGATAAAAAAATTATTACAGAAGTTTTAACTAAATCCGTATGCGAAGAAGAATAATGATGTTTTATCTCAAGATCTTTTATGTATTGTAAATTTCTGTTTGGATTAAAGTTAAACTGGATATTTACAATAGTTAACTCCTGAAAATAAACAAATTTAATTTTACTTTTTTTTGACTTTGCTGAGCCTTTTACAATAAAACTAATTGCCCCATATTCTCTAGTAAATATTTTAACTATTATATCATTATCCTTATATCTTATCTTTGATAAAACAATTGCTGATGTTGATGAAGTCATTATCTAATTATCATTATTTTTAAAATTTTTGTTTCATAAGTCTCTAATTCAGAAAGCATAACGATATAGACTCCTGACGAAACTAATCTGCCTGCTAAATTCTTGCCATTCCAGAAAGCAGTACCTCCATCAATCTCCAAATTGAAATTATTATACCTTGAATTTATATTAGATTGTCCTTCAGCCACTAAATTCCCTTCGATATCAGTTATTTTTATATTTACCCTATCTGTAATTCCTTTAATCTTAATTTTATTAAGCTCCATATCAAAAGAAGGTCTTACGGGGTTAGGATACACATATGCATTTTGAAAATTTGATTCTGTAGCAGAACTTCCTGTATCATAGCTTACTAGACCTTTATCAGTCCCTATATATACTACCCCATTATTTCCGTCAATTGATATATCATTAATATTATTAGATGGAAGGGGCGAATTATTTTTAGTGAAATGATGAATGGTTTGTTGTCCATTTTGAGAAAAATAGAAAATTCCTGATCCTATTGTGCCAACCCATTTATTATTAGCTCCATCTACCTCTATATCAGAAATAAATTGTTGCTCTAATAACTCCTTAGGGATGCCGTCTTCCAGTATCACTATTGGCTGTGTAATGACATTTGTATCAAAAAAATTAGCTGTGTTATAAAGGACTCTTAATCCCTCAACAGTTCCAATCCAAAGATGATTATTATTATCTACTGCTAAGCTTCTTACATATGAATTAGGCAAATTTGATTCTTCAAGATCAAATATTTTTTTTAGTAGTGGAGTGCCTGCATTTTCATTAAAACCTATTAAGCCTGATCTTAGACCCCCAATCCATTTATTACCTAGTTGATCTACTTCAATATCACTAAACCCTAATTCATCATTTAAAGCGTCAGGAATAATTTCTGTAAAACTGTAACTTCTCCATTGCCCCGAGCTAGGGTCAAATGATTTTAAAGGGCTATCAACTTTAGAATTTAAAATCCACAATAGCCCTGAATCATCAAATTCAGTGTCAGAAATTCTTACACTTGTATAGGTTGGGTCTGAAATACTCATTGATTCTAATGGGCTATTTAAATGATCTAATAAGCTAATTGTTTCATTATTATTTATTTCTAAAAGCCCTCCATGGAATGAGCTAATAAAAATTTGATTGTTATTAAATGGATTAATTGAAATACTATTTAGATTAACTGAATTTGAAGGCAAACTATCAAAAACAATATTATTCCATTGTGAATTAAAGTTGCTTATCCCCTTTTCTTTTAGTGGGTATGGATTATATGTAAGACTATAATCTCCAAATGTTACCCAAAGTTGATGATTAAAATTTTCTATTGAAAAAATGTTATTAGCTAGTGGTCCTTCAGGTAAAATAGTTGTGTAATTCTCAATATTACTAAGATTTAGTTTTATCATTCCGTTATCTGTAGTCCCTATATATATATCATTTAAGTTGGGTATTGCAGAATTAAAATTAGTTTGATAATAAGTATTAGAAATAGGATTACCAATAATATTGAAGTCTGCATCATAAATTAAAATATTATTATGAGTAGAAATAATAAAATTTCCTGAAATAAATTTAAAATCTTTAATTAATTCAGCTGAATTCAATAATTCAGATATAACACCATTATTTATTTTATAAATTTTATTGAGATTAGAGTAATATATTGAATCCCCTACAGATGTAATAGAATAATAACTGCCTGAAGCAACTTCCTCCCAATTATTAAAATCAATTAGACTAGAAGAAGTAGGGGCTCTTTTTATGCCTCCAAAATCATTACATGCTGCATAAATATACTCATCGACAAATGCCACTTCAGAAACCTTAAGCTGAGATCCACTAATTCCAATAAAAAATGTATCACCAAACTCTAAACTTTCTAAATTAAAAACTGAAATTCCATAATCTGTTGATATATAAACAGACTGATCAAATTCATTAAAATTATTTATTCTCTTATTTTCTGGAGAAATAGTTGTTTTATCTAAAATATCATAAATACTAATAATATTAT
>SGZI01000032.1 GCA_004213965.1 Flavobacteriales bacterium | reverse complement strand
TTAGGAGCTAAGAAAACTATTGCAAGAATATCTAATACAGAATTGCTTGAAAAAAACGATGTTGATATTAGTTTACTTGGAATTGAGGAATTGATTTCACCAGAAAAATTAGCTTCAGATGAAATTAAGCTAGTCATTAGCCAAGCTGTATTTAATGATGCATTTGAATTTGAAGATGGAGCATTGATGACTTTAGGATTAAAAGTACAAGAATCTGCTGCTTTAATTGGTAAAACAGTAGTTGAAGCTGCAGGTATTTTACCTGAAATGCACTTTTTCCCGATAGCAATTAAAAGAGGGGAAGACACTATTATACCAAGAGGGGATACAATTTTTGAAGTTGGAGATAGAATAATATTTATGACTACCCCTGGAGGAGATGAAGAATTACTTAAATTATCTGGACAAGATAATCATGAAATAAAAAATATAATGATTCTTGGTGGAGGTAAGATTGGAAAGAGGGTGGCAAAAGAACTTAGTGAGAGTGATTTGAATGTAAAATTAGTTGAATCAAATAAGAATAAAGCTCAAGAATTAGCTGATGAACTTAGTGATTGTTTAGTTATTCTAGGAGATGGAACTAACGTAGAGTTATTAGAAGACGAAGGTATCGATCAAATGGATGCTTTTATATCTGTAACAGGTGATTCTGAGACCAATATAATGTCATGTTTGATGGCTAAATCAAAAGGAATTGGAAAAACCATCGCTTTAGTTGAAAACATTGATTACTATAAGCTTTCCCAAATAAGTGGAATAGACACCCTGATAAATAAGAAATTATTAGCAGCTAATACTATAGAAAAATATGTAAGAAGAGGTGAAGTAGTAGCTGTTTCACAGCTTAGTAACATGAATGCAGAATTATTAGAATTTGTTGTAAGAAAAGATTCTAATATATGTGATAAAGAAATTAAAGACTTAATATTCCCTAGATCTGCAATTATTAGTGGAGTTATAAGAGATGGAGAGGGACTTATAGTCTTAGGAGATTTTAAACTACTTGAAAATGATAGAGTAGTTGTATGTTGTCTTATGGATTCTATTAAGGAAGTAGAAAAGTTTTTCTAATGAAAATTAATCACAAAATCATATTATATTTTATAGGCTTTTTACTGCTATTTAACGGTGGTTTTATGTTTATTTCATCTATGCTAAGCTATTACTATAAAGATGGCATTACTATGGATTTAATCTATTCTGGATTAATTGTTACTCTTATTGGGGGATTGCTTTTATTTTTCAACAAAAATCATGATAAGCAATTAAATAAAAGGGAGGGGTATCTAGTTGTAGTACTAGGCTGGCTGGCTATGATTTTTACAGGTACTCTACCATATATTCTTACCGGGACAATAGATGGGTTTTCTAATATAGTTTTTGAAACAACTTCAGGATTCACCACTACAGGCGCAACGATTATAAATGATATTGAAATTTTACCAGAGGGAATTCTATTTTGGAGAAGTATTACACATTGGTTAGGAGGTATGGGAATAATAGTTTTTGCTATTGCCATTTTACCTCTACTTGGAATTGGAGGAATGCAGCTATTTAGCGCTGAATCTCCAGGAATGGAAATGGATAAATTACATCCTAGAATCACTGATACAGCTAAGAGGTTATGGTTGCTTTATTTATTATTTACTCTTGTAGAAACTGCTCTATTAACTTTTGCTGGAATGTCTTTATTTGATGCTATTAATCATTCGATGAGTAATATTGCTTCAGGAGGTTTTTCTACTAAAAATGCAAGTCTTGGTTTTTGGAATGATCAGCCTTTGATCCAATACATTGTCATATTCTTCATGTTTATAGCTGGAACTAATTTTGTACTTAGTTACTTTGGTTTTAAGGGTAAATTTAAAAAGATATTTGAAAACGAAGAATTTAGAATTTATAGTCTTTTCATTGCATTATGTACTGTTATAGTAGGGACATTAATATATTTTAATACTGATTTTTTATCTAATTTTTCTGATGGATTTACTAGAATTGAAGGAGTTTTTAGACACGCACTTTTTCAAGTAGTTTCTATTGTAACTACTACAGGATTCACTACAGCTGATTATACGGCATGGACTCCTATGCTACTTTTAATATTCTTTGGTTTAATGTTTGTTGGAGGATCTGCTGGAAGTACAGCAGGTGGATTTAAAGTTATGAGACATTTACTGATTATTAAAAATGGTTTATTACAATTTAAAAGAATACTTCATCCAAATGCAATATTGCCAATCAGATATAATAAAAAATCTGTTTCTAGCGAAATTATGTATAACATACTAGGATTTTTTATTGTCTATATGCTGTCATTTATGGCTGGGACATTAGTATTTTCAATTCTAGGTCTTGATTTCTCATCATCTCTTGGTGTCTCTGCATCTAGTTTAGGTAATGTAGGACCTTCTATAGGTGATTTTGGACCTTCTTCTACTTTTTACGATTTACCAGTCTTAGCTAAATGGTGGTCATGTTTCTTAATGTTGCTGGGTAGGCTAGAACTCTATACAGTTCTAATTATTATTACACCTTATTTTTGGAGAAATAGATAGTTAATTTAGAATATTCTTTATTCTTGAAACAGCCTCAGTTAGTTGATCTATACTTGCTGCATATGATATTCTAATGCAATTAGGATTACCAAAAGCATCTCCAGTTACTGTTGCAACCAATGCCTTTTCAAGAAGGAACATAGACATTTCTGAAGCATTATTAATAGTCACCCCATTAATTGTCTTGCCAAAGTAATCAGACACATCAGGGAACACATAAAATGCTCCTTCTGGTTTATTGCATTTAAATCCATCAATATCATTTAATAAATTAAGAATTAAATCTCTTCTCTCTTTAAATTCGTCTACCATGTATTGAATTTTTAAAGGATTTTCTTTTAGTGCTGTGATTACTGCTCGTTGCGCAATACAATTTGCACCGCTGGTAACTTGTCCTTGCATTTTATTACATGCTCTAGCAATCCATTCAGGACCACCAATATATCCAATTCTCCAACCAGTCATTGCAAAGGCTTTTGAAACACCATTTACAGTAATAGTTCTATCATACATATCGCCAAATGTAGCAATACTAGAATGACCACCAGAAAAATTAATATGCTCATATATTTCATCTGAAACCACATAAATTTCAGGGTGTTCCATAAGCACCTCAGAAATTTCTTTAAGCTCATTGTGACTATAAACTGAACCACTTGGGTTACATGGTGAGCTAAACCACAACATTTTAGTTTTGCTGGTTATAGCTTTTTTTAAATCTTCACTAGTCATCTTAAAATCTGAAGAAACACTTGTTTTAATCTCAATAGGAATGCCACCATTTAACTTAATAATATCACTATAGCTAACCCAATAAGGACATGGAAGAATTACTTCATCTCCAGGGTTAATTAGTGATGCAGCAATATTGGATAGAGATTGTTTAGCACCAGTTGAAACAACTATTTGTGATAAGTCATAAGTTAGGTTATTATCTCTTTTAAATTTTTTAATGATGGCTCTTTTTAATTGAACATATCCATCAACCGGGGTGTAGGAATTATAATTATCCTGAATTGCTTTTATAGCAGCATCTTTTATAAAATCAGGAGTATTAAAGTCAGGCTCTCCTAAACTAAGTCCTATAACGTCTTTTCCTTGAGATTTTAATTCTCTTGCCTTAGCAGCCATTGCTAGGGTTTGTGATACAGCTAAACTATTAATTCTATCAGATAGAAGCCCCTTCATTAAACAATTGGTTTTATTCCCATTAAACGGATGTGATTAAAATGAGCAACAATGGCGTCTTTTGTATTTTTAAACTCATTATAGGGAAGGTTAAATTCTTTTGCTGTTTTCCTTACAATCTTAGCTATTTTATCATAGTGAATATGAGAAATATTAGGGAATATATGATGTTCTATCTGGTGGTTTAAGCCTCCAGTGAACCAATTGACTAATTTATTATCACATGCAAAATTAACTGTTGTCTTTAATTGATGTATAGCCCAGCTGTTTTTAATATTTCCTTTAGAATCTGGAAGAGGCATATCAGCTTCATCCATTATATGGGCTAATTGAAATACTATAGTTAGAATTAGACCTGCAGTATAATGCATTACAATAAAAGAAATCAGAACTTTCCACCAAAGTATTTTAAAGATGAATATTGGAATAATAATCCAAAATGTAAAATATAAAATTTTAGATATTAATAATTTAGTCCAATTTACAAAAGGGTTTGGAAATTTTCCTTGTGATAATTTTCTTTTCATATATCTTTTCATCTGAAGAAAATCTGCAGTTATTGCCCAATTTATTGTTAGTAAACCATATAATAAAACCGAATAATAGTGTTGAAATCTATGATACCATTTCCATTCAGAGTGTTTAGAGAACCTTATTATTTTTCCAGCTTCCATATCTTCATCATGACCATGAATATTTGTGTAAGTATGATGTAAAATATTATGTTGTACTTGCCAATTATATCTATTACCTGCTAATAAATATATACTACTACCCATTAATCTATTAACCCATTTTTTACTAGATAATGAGTCATGAATAGCATCATGCATAACATTCATTCCAACTCCTGCTAAACCTATACCCATAATAATTGAAAATAGAACTTGTGTCCATCCGGGAATCGTAAAAATAGATATTATAACATAAGGGGTAATAAGCAGGCTAAACATTACAAATGTTTTTAACCATATTTTCCAGTTACCTGTTTTTCTAATATTTTTTTGTTTAAAATAATGGTTTACTCTTGTGTTTAATATTCTAAAAAAATCTGAAGAATTTTTTCTTTCAAAACGTATATTTTTGGAATCCATTTTTTAGTAATTGAGTTTAATTAATCTACAAAGGCAAATGTAATTTCTTTCTCTTTCATTTTGAAACAATTGTGGACAAAAACCTTATTTTTGTTGAAAGATTATTTTATGAAAATAATTCAGAAATATTTTAATGATTTATCTAAGGATCAATTAATTCAATTTGAGAAATTAGAATCGTTATATAAATTCTGGAATAATAAAATAAATGTAATCTCTAGAAAAGACATTGAGAGTTTATACTTAAAACATGTCTTACATTCATTAGCTATAGCAAAATTTATTCAATTTAAGAGAGGAACTACCATTATAGATGTTGGAACTGGAGGTGGTTTTCCAGGAATACCACTGGCAATTTTATTTCCTGAATGTAAATTTCATTTAGTTGACAGTATTCAAAAAAAAGTTAGGGTAGTGGATGCAGTTTCAAATGAATTAGACTTAAAAAATGTTACTACTGAATGTAATAGGGTAGAAGATATGGATGATAAATTTGATTTTATCCTAATAAGAGCAGTGGCTCAGATGTCAAAAATTCTTAAGTGGACTTTAAATAATATCAATTCAAATTCTAACAATTCAGTTTTAAATGGAGT
The DNA here is from genome assembly GCA_004213965.1 of Flavobacteriales bacterium. GTDB lineage: Bacteria > Bacteroidota > Bacteroidia > Flavobacteriales > Flavobacteriaceae. Next base: position 8,559 of record SGZI01000032.1, on the reverse strand, counting down.
AATTGCTTTAAAGGGTGGAGATCTTAATAAGGAGCTCTTTAAAATTGAAAATAAAAAAATAGTGGCCATCAATGATTATTTTGACGACCACTATTTTGTAGATAAAAAGTTAATCTACATACCTTTTAAAAGCTAAAAAAACTTACTGAACAAGCAATTTAAAGCTCTTCATTCCTGTAGTTCCTTCAATATTCACAATGTAGATTGAAGTCCCCAAATCCATCAAGCTAGAAGTATGCGTGTTACTATTTATGTTTTCTTGGAATACTTTTTGACCTAAAATATTAAATATTTCAATTTTTTTCAAGGTCTCATCCGATGTCATTTCTAATGTTTTAGAGCTTACATTGTAGAAGTATTCAAAGTTGTTGATTAGATTATCACCAATTCCCAAGGTTCCTTCTACTTTAAATGAATCCATTTGCAAAACAAAAAAATCATCAGATTCATAATGAATTGCAATTCGAAGAGAGTCATAGCCTTCCCATGAGCTTAAATCAAATTGATATTGAGTCCATTCTGTAGGAGCTTCTATATAAGGAGATTGAGAAAGTTCTATAAACGTAGCTATGTCTGGGTTAGACGTATTAACATCATTTACATAAATTGAAAATCTTTCTAGACCCCATTGGCCAGTAATAGATTTTGCCCAAAAAGTTAATTGTGGAGATGTTACACCTTGCATGCTAAATTCTGGACTTATCATCCAATCATCATTTGGAGCATCAGCTGTTACTGCAGAAACGAAATATAATCCTTGATTCCCTTCATACGGTGCCCAATCCTCAGGCTGTGTACTAGTGCTACCAGTACTAGTAGCTATTGCATAATTATATATTATTCCGGTTCCAACGTATGATTCATTAGTAAATTCAACATCATTAGCCCCATAAGTTGCCCCTCCATCAAAGTCTTCCATTAACCAATCACCAATATTACTAACGGCAAATTCAGTATGACATTCAAAATCATCTCTCCATACTATTGGAAGTGAGTATTCATCTGGACAGTCTCCTCCAGCTACACTAGTAAAGCTATTAGAAAACACGTCATTACTAGGGTTGTCATCACCTGGCAATGATGTGCTAGCTACAATTTCATAATCTCCTGGGGTTGAAAAGTCATAGGTAGCATAAAAAGTATATTGAGCAGTTTCATTAAATGCTATAGATCCAGTAAAGGTTTCTGTTACAGTATTTCCACCGTTAACTTGATAGGAAACATCAAAATTTGATTGTGTGTAATTTCCTAAGTTTTCTAGAGTAATAATAATACTTTCATTATCAGAATAAACGCCATTACCAGAAGGAGAATCAATGCTTGCTACAGTAACATCATAATCGAGATATGAAACAGGAACCTTATAGCCATTAATAATCTCATCACCATCAGTAATAAATGCAGCCACTTCTATTTCAGTCAGATCAACCGGCACATCATTATACATCTCTGGAAGCGTGTAGGTATAGGTTCTATCAATAAAAGTCCCGGTAGAAGTTGTGTTAATTGCATCTCCGTTAATTCCATCAACCATATCTACTAATCTATCCATGTGTCTGTATGCAACTTCACCCTGCCCAATATGCCCATAATTAGAATTTGATGGAGTTGAAACCACATAGCTTGGATTAAAACTATTTCCCCCAAGTTGTGGACCAACGGATTCATCTTGCATTATTGCAATATGCAGATAGTTGGTTGATTGAGGGCTGCTTGCCGTATAGTATGCTTCTACATGAATTGTAAGTACATTACCAGCTAATTCTGCTTCAACACCAACATTAACATAAGCACTCTCTTGTAAAACTTGAGAAATTGCAGAGGACCAATACCCTCTACTCATTGCAGTTCCTCCAGTCATTGAATAACTAGAAAAAACTTGACGATTAACTGAAGCTGAAGGCTGACCATTAGCCGCACCCATAGTTCCTAATTGATTTGCAAGTGTATTATTATAATTATGACCACCACCAGGATCACAATCCCATGCATATCCTCCTTCATGAAATTTAATTACAAAAACATCATCTGGGTTTTGGTCGATCATTTGATTTAGAATAGCATGACCTTCTGGACAATAAGAACAGTGAATAGCTGTAGATTCCTCTACTATTGCATTTTTGTTTTCAGCTGATGTTGAAACAATTGTTTGAGCTGAAACATAACCTATAGATGATAATAATAGAATAAAGATTAATATGTAATTTTTTTTCATGAGAATTTATTTTACTCAAATATAAGGAGATTTGTTTATTTTTGTATTTAATAACAAAACATAAACTTATGATAAATCCTAAAATATTTCTTTTTATAGGTCTTTTTCTAACTAACATTTTTGCTTATTCTCAGAATGTTTATGCTTTTTCATTAGAGACAATTGATGGAGTTGAAATAGAAGATAATGAAGTCTTCGAATTTTCAGATATAACTTATGATGAGGCATCGATGGGTTTTTATGTAAGAAATGATTCATCTGAAGAAATTAATTTAAAAGTTGAGGTTACTAGTATGTCTGGAACAGATGGAAGTTTAATGGAACTGTGTTTTGGAAATTGCTATAATGGTATAGTCTTAAACGAATCTTATCCATCTAATACGTTTGTGACTATTGCACCAAATGACACTCAGGCATCATCTGGTGATCACTTTTTTAATCAAGATTCTGGTGATGGAAGTACACCAGTAGAATATGCCTTTAGGTTTTATATGGTTGACGAGAATGGAGATGAAGTTGCTTCACAAGCAGAATTAATTACTGAGGTGCATGTAGGATATTATTATTCTTCTACTTTAAATATTGATGATCTTAGTCAGATTGAGGGAACAATATCTCATTCTAATGGCAGGTTAAAAATTCATTCTGAAAAACAGTATCAACTTAACATATATGATGTAAGAGGATCTTTGATTCTAGAAAAGGAAATTGAAATAGGAGATAATTACATTAATTCATCAATGATATCAAATCATTTGTATTTACTGAATTTTAGAGAAGAAAATGGCAATTTAATATCTAAGAAAATAATCTTGAATTAAAAAGAATGAGTAAGGTTTAGGTTAAAACCATTACTCTCAGGCACAAATCTACAGACTCCACCAATACATATAAGCCCACCTCTTTGTCTTCCATAGTTTAAGCTTATTCTAGTGCTGTTTTTTGAATAACTACCACCTAGATTATAGTAATGTACTTTATCAGCTCCTCCATAATTCCATCCATCTGAAACAAAAAGATTTACAGTTGATGAAATACCATATTCATATACAAGACCTAGCCAGTTTTTTCTGTCATTCTTAGTCCAAAGATGTTGGATTACCCCTCTAGAAGATTTTCCATTTGCATGAAGATAATTCGCTTCAATAACTCCAACTTTTGCTTTTATATCTCCTTGAACTCCAAGAGGTCCACCTAAGGTAATCCCTTTATCTACAATCACATCTAAAAAGGTTATGGCGGTTCTTAATTTAGAATTCCACCTATTTTTTATCTCCAAGTTTAAATCTCTATAATATCTTGGTCCATTTCCAATAAATTTTACATTATATGAGTTGTCTTCATTAAATGTAGATTCTATACCACTCCAGTATGAAAAATTAAAAGCAATTTTTGTTTTATATTTTCCAAGGAAATTATCTTTTTCAAAGGTGTAGTAAAAATCGTTTTGAAAACCTACTTCACCTGATCTTTTCTCAATAGAATTCATTACCAGTCTAGGTTGTGAATTGTATACATAAATATTAGTTAGTAGATAGTCTTGTTGCTTGCTAAGAGTAGGAGTGAAGCTTAATGTTTTTTGATTGTAGATATTGCCTTCTGCTAGCCTATCACTATAGAAGTTAAAATTTTCTAGCCTTCTAAACGTCGTATTTAATCCAATTCCCTTTTTAGAATATCCAAAATCAACCTGTAAGGCAGTTCCATCATATAGTCTATTAGATACTAGGGTATTTTCGTTAGCAATCACATCAGGATCTTTAATTGCACCCTCTATACTAAGAGAAAAATTGCCTGAATACATATTCAATCTACCTCCATAGGCTGATATATTTGATGGAATAGAATCATTAGATCCATTTTCTTGATATCTATTTACAATACTAGTGCCAATTGATAAATCAGTATCTTTTAGATTAAGCATTTGATTTAAACTTATTTCAGTGTTTAATCCTTGCATAGTTGATTCAGTGTAATTAAATCCATCTCTTTGTTGACCAACTAATGCAGTTAATTCAATATTATCTGATGGATAATATTTTAATCTAACTCCTTTAATGGCATTATTTATACCTAGTTGACGATCCTCCCATGATCTAAAAATCAATCCGTTACCAAACTGCTCATAAAAAGATCCTACTGTTACATCGCTTTTTTCGTTTTGTACCTTAATAAAGTAATTGGTTATTTTATTTTGATTATCAAGCTCTGGATAAAATCCTAGAAGTGAACTAGGTAAGTAACCTTCATATTGAATGCCTGCTAAAATATTGTTTGTTTGATAGTTGATTTGAAAATAATTATTTGATCTAAAGTTATCTTCTGGAGATAAAAATCCTATAGATTCATCATCTTGTAATAATTGTGAATTACTTTCAAAACTACCATATATATAGGGCTGGTCTTGAGAATAAATGATTGTAAAGAAAAATAGAAATATTATAAAAAATATATTTTTCATTCTTTAGAAAGTTTTTTGAGTTTTTCAAAAAGTTCATATTCATCCCCATTTCTATAACCAGTATGTTGGTATAGGATTTTATTGTTTTTAACAATTATTGTTTCAGGAATTGCAGATGCTCCTAATGCCCTTTTTAAATTTTGATTTGTATCAAGGAGTATATTATGTTCCCATCCTTTTCCATTTACTAATGCTTTTGCTCTTTTTACTGATCTACTATCATCTACAGATATAGCATAAACTTCAAAATCAACTTCAGTTCTCCACTCGTCATATAACTCATTTATTGCATCTAACTCTTTAATACATGGCACACACCATGTTGCCCAAAGAGATATTACCGCAATCTTATCATTTGAGCTTAATTCAGTTACACTTACTTTGTCACCTTCAAATGTTTTAAGGCTAATATTAGGAAGTGTTTTTTGTGAAAATCCAGTAATTGATATTAGAAAAACAGATAAGAAAATAAGATTCCTCATAAGATATAATTTACTGTAAAGATAGTTTTGTTTTTAATTATAATTATAAATATTTCAAAAATATGTAAATTTGGCCTCAACTATAAGCAATTCCCATGAACTCATTTATAAGGTATTCTACAATTTTACTTATGCTTATAATCACATTAAGCTGTAGTAAAACTGAATCTTTTTTTTATGAGGTTGTCGAGCCTGAAATTGTAACTGGCTTATCAATTCATTCATCATATCTAAGAAATCAACAGGTTACTTTTGAAGTTTTTGATTCAGAGGGTAACAATATTACAATGGACTCTAATTTTATTGTTGATGGCACATCAATTGTAGGAAATCAAATCAGTTATCCTGAAATAGGAACTCATGAGGTATTTGCTGAGTATAGTATTGAGTCAACACTCTATAATAGTGACACAAAAACATTTAATATTGTTGTTCCAAAAACACGCGTTGTTTTAGAAGATTATACAGGAACCTGGTGTGGATATTGTCCAAATGTTAGCCATGCTATTGATGAAGTGCGTATGATTACAGACGATATTTCAGTTGTAGCTATTCATTATGGAGACGAAATGACAATTTCAACAGGAATTGATCTTATAAATGAATTTAATATTAGCGGTTATCCAACAGCAAGAATAAATAGAACAACGGATTGGCCATATCCATATAACTCAAGCCAGATTGAATCACTAATTGAAGCTGATAATTCAATTGCTATTTCGATTGATAGTAATACTAATTGGCCTTTGTTACAAGTTCAGCTTAGAGTTGTTTCTGAGCAAGATCTTAGTGACCATAAAATAATTGCCTATTTAGTAGAGGATAATTTAATCTATGACCAGACCAATTATTATAATTTCGATCAGAATAGTTACTTCTATGGAATGGGAAATCCAATAGTAGATTTTATTCATAACGATGTGCTAAGACACTCATTTACAGATGCTATAGGAAATCCTATGGAGAATCCCACTATGGCATTGACAGATAATTTTTATAATTATTCTTTTGAAATCGATTCTGAATTTTCTCCAGAAAATTTAGGAATAGTTGTGATGGTAGTGAATCAAAATAACACTGCAATTAATTCACAATTTTCAACAATAAATTCTTTCCAGGATTTTAACTAACTAGTCTTTAGCAAGAAAAGGATACCTGTAGTCTTTTGGGGTAACAAATGTTTCTTTTATTAATCTAGGAGAGACCCATCTTAATAGATTTAACATACTTCCAGCTTTATCATTAGTTCCTGAGCTTCTCGCTCCACCAAATGGTTGTCTTCCAACTACAGCACCTGTTGGTTTGTCATTTACATAAAAGTTTCCAGCAGAATTTCTTAATGCTTTTGTTACTTTTTCAATTACATTCCTATCTTTTGCTAAAACAGCACCAGTTAATGCATATTTAGTACTGGTGTCAATTAGATTTAATGTTTTATCAAAGTCTTTATCATCATATACATATACTGTCATTACTGGACCAAAAATTTCTTCTCTCATTGAAACATAATTAGGATCTTCAACTAACAAGAGGGTTGGTTCAACGAAATATCCTTTTGATTTATCGTAAGATCCACCAGCCACAACCTTAACTTTTGAATCAGCCTTAGCATCATCAATGTATCTCGCAATTTTGTCAAATGAACTTTCATGAATTACAGCCGTAACAAAATTACTTAGATCTTCAGGTGATCCCATAGAAATAGATTTGAGATCTTCAATTACATTTTCTTTTACCTCATTCCAAATTGATTTTGAAATGTATCCTCTGGAGGCAGCACTACATTTTTGACCTTGAAACTCATACGCTCCTCTTGTAATTGCTGTAGATACTTCTTTAGGATCTGCAGATTTATGTGCAAGAATAAAATCTTTTCCGCCAGTTTCTCCAACAATTTTTGGATAGGTTTTATAATTTGAAATATTACTACCAATTTTTTTCCAGAAACTATTAAATACTGTAGTTGATCCTGTAAAATGCAGTCCTGCGAAAGCACTGCTTTCTAATACTTTATTTGAAATCATTTCTGGATCCCCATAAACAGCGTTTATAACTCCATCGGGAAGACCTGCTTCTTTAAATACATCAATTATAATTTTTGCAGAGTATACTTGACTATCACTAGGTTTCCAAACCACTACATTTCCTAACATTGCCATTGAAGCCGCTAGGTTTCCAGCAATAGCAGTAAAATTAAATGGGGTAACAGCATAAACAAAACCTTCTAGAGGCCTATATTCTACACGATTCCAAGCGTCAGAATCACTATCGGGTTGATTCTTATATATATCAGTAACATATTGAACATTAAATCTTAAGAAATCTATAAATTCACATGCGGCATCGATTTCAGCTTGATGAACAGTTTTAGACTGTGCAATCATAGTTGCTGCATTTATTTTTGATCTGTATGGGCCAGCAATAAGCTCAGCTGCTTTAAGAAATATTGCAGCTCTGTTTTCCCAAGACATATTTTCCCAACTTTCTTTAGCATCTAATGCAGTTGAAATGGCTTGATCTACATGAGATTCATTTGCTAAATAATATTTACCTACTATATTTTTATGATCATGAGGAGGTGAAATAGAGTTAGTTTCATCTGATTTAACATCTTTCCCATTGATATACATAGGAATTTCAATGTTTTCCTTAATCATCTTTTTGTATGTGTCCAATACTTCTTTTCTCTCACTTGAACCTGGAGAATATGACTTAACAGGTTCATTTATAGGTGTTGGAACTTTGAAAAATCCTGTACTCATAATTAAAATATTTAGCTGTTAATTTTTTGTGAATTTACAATTTATTTTTCGAGAAATAAATTATTAGTTCATTGCAAAGGGTGCACTTAATTTAAAAGTAGGAATGGCTACATCAAATTTTTTGGTTGTAGAAAAATCAACCATTTTGTAATAACCATACATTGCTCCAAATGGAGAAAGGAGTAAACATCCAGAACTATAGCTATGAGATTCCCCTGGTTTTATTACAGGTTTTTGTCCTATAACTCCTTGGCCATCTAATTCTTGTTCTTGATTAAGTGAATCTAAAATAACCCAATGACGTGAGTTTAATTGAACTGAATCTTTACTGCAATTTTCAATAGTCACTTTATACTTAAAGGCATAATGAGTTTTATTGTTTTTATAAAATGTTCCTTCAAAATCTGTTTTGACTGAAATTTTTATTCCTCTTGTGACTTGTTGAACCATAGTTTTAAATACTATTTTAAATGTATAAAAAATAATAATATTTAGCTATTAATTTTTTAGAAGAAAATCAACTAAATTTTTAATTTATTGATTTTTATTTTTTATAAGTATAAATAACCATATAATATATAATACTGATGCTGGAATTATAATAATTGATAAGTCAATATATTCTGCAGTTTGAAGAAT
>SGZI01000031.1 GCA_004213965.1 Flavobacteriales bacterium | reverse complement strand
TTTTTGCAACCAGATTTCCAGCAAAATATAATTTACAGGACCTTGAGCCATTAATTTCCTTTGGGGCCTCTCCAAGAGGAAGTATAAATTTAGCTTTGGCATCAAAATGCTATGCATTTATTAACAGAAGAGGTTATGTAATTCCAGAAGATGTTAGAGCTGTTGTGCACGATGTGTTGCAGCATAGAATCGGAATCACTTATGAGGCAGAGGCTGAAAATTTAACATCCATTGACATCATTAATAAGATAGTTAATGAGATTGAAGTTCCTTAATGAATTTATTAATTCATAAAAATTTCTAATGAACACGAAAGAGCTACTTAAAAAGGTTCGTAAGATTGAGATAAAAACAAGAAAATTATCTGATCATATTTTTGGAGGAGAATACCATTCTACTTTCAAGGGTAGAGGAATGACCTTTAGTGAAGTAAGGCAGTATCAAATAGGAGATGATGTTAGAGCAATTGATTGGAATGTGACCGCTAGATATAATGAACCTTTTGTAAAAGTATTTGAGGAAGAAAGAGAGCTTACAATGATGTTGATTGTTGATATTTCTGGCTCAGAATTTTATGGAACCTCTTCAACATTTAAAAATGAATATTTAATAGAAATAGCAGCAACATTAGCTTTTTCTGCCAATCAAAATAATGATAAAGTAGGATTAATTTTGTTTACTGACCAAGTTGAATTATACATTCCACCCAAGAAAGGTAAGCCACATATTTTAAGAATTATAAGGGAATTAATTGAATTTAAACCCACTAATAAAAAGACTGATATAAATGCACCGCTTCAATTTGTATCTAAAATTTTAAAAAATCGTGCTATTGTTTTTTTAATGTCTGATTTTATTTCAGAGGACTATTCTAATTCACTTCGAATTATTTCATCTAAACATGATATAACAGGAATTAGAGTATATGATAAAAGCGAAATTACTATACCCGATTTAGGATTAGTTCATCTAATGGATAATGAGGCAAATAAAATGAAACTGGTTTATACTGGTTCAAAAAAGATTAGGAAAAAATATGAGAACTATTATAGAAATAGAATACAATTGTTTGAGGAGAATTTCAAGAAGGCTGGTGCAGGGATTATTGAGTGCTCTACCACAGATAGTTATCAGAAAAAATTATTAAGATATTTTAGAAATAGATAAGTTAAAAATGATCAATAATAACTTTAGAATATTAATAATTTTATTTATAGGAGTTACGACATCTATAATGTCACAGAAGCTTGTGACTTCAATTGATAGTACTAGTATTTTTATTGGAGAAGAAATCAACTATAAATTAGAGGTATATTCAGATAGCTTGCCTGAAATTAAATTTCCTGATTCAGAGAGTTTTACCTCAATGGAAGTGTTGAAAATTTATGATACAGACACAATAGTATCTAATGATAAATATATAGTTTCAAAGAAATATGCGCTAACTAATTTTGATGCAGCAAGCTATATTCTTCCAAAACAGAAGGTTGTTTTTGGAGACACTACATTATTTTCAGATTCAAAAAAAATTGAAGTTAAATTAGTTGAGGTTGACACATCTAAACAAGGATTATATGATATAAAACCAATTTTTAACACAAATAGGGAGCATAATTGGTTTAGATATATTTCTTATTTAATACTTCTTATAATAACTGTTTTTATATACATCTACAGAAATAAAATATTTGGGAAGAAGGAATTTAAATATGAAAAGTCTCCATATCAAAAAGCTAAGGATGACATTAATGTATTAATAAGATCAGGATATGCTGCTGATAAGGGAGTAAAGGGATATTATTCCAAATTAAGTTTTATTATAAGAAACTTTTTAGAAATTAAGGTTTTTGATCATTCACTGGAAAGCACAACAGATGAGTTATTATATGAATTAAAAAGAATTAAATCAAGTGGTGAGTTAAAATTAACTACATCAACATTAAATAATTTACATCAGATCCTGCAAACAGCAGACTTAGTAAAATTTGCTAAATATCATCCAGATGAAGATATAGCAAAAAAAGACATTGAAAAAATTAAGATTATAGTAGATGAGATTAATGATATCCTCCCAGAACCTACAATTGAAGAATTAAAAAAAGACTATGAATTTCATCAAAAATTATTAAAGCAGGAAAGGAGCAAAAAAATCAAAAAAGCGATCATAGTCTTTACGGGGATTCTGGTTTCAGGTATTTTAATTTCAAGTATTTTATTTGGATTTACATATGTTAAGGACACTATACTTAGAAATGATAATTTAATTTTATTAGAGACAAAAAATTGGGTTACTACTGAATATGGTGCTCCTGGAATCACCATTGAAACACCAGAGGTATTAACAAGAAAATTATCAGAGCCTAATTTTAAATATTTAAACTCTGCAAATTTATCTGAGTTCTCGTTTAAAAACAATGATAATTCAATGCAGATTTATGTCTCAAATACAAAATTCAATGATAAAATTAAGCCAGAAGATTTTCAAAAATACATTGATTATTCTCTGGATATAATAGAAACTATGGGCCTGAGTAATATTGTAGTTAAGTATGAAAATTTTACTACTGCTAATGAGGCTGAAGGCATTAGAGTATATGGTTCAGCAAATTTTATGGATTCTAATAGTGATAAAATAATAAGTGGGAAATATTCAATATTAGGATTTTTTACTGAGAATGAATTTAAACAGCTAATTATAATTCAGAAGGATGATATTTATTTAAATGACATCACAGACAATGTTATTTCTTCAGTTGAATTAATTAAAAAGCAACAATAATGATTTTAAAAATAGAATTTTTAAATATTGAATTTTTATGGTTGCTGGTAGCCATACCATTAATAGCTTTATGGTATTATTATACGGGAAAGTACAAATCTAATACCTTGAATTTTTCTAATTCAGAAGCATTCTCAGAGTCAAAATCATTTGTTGTATTGCTTGAGCCAATTCTTAGAATTTTTAGAATGATTGCTTTAACGCTACTGATTATTGCATTAGCAAGACCTCAGGTTACTGACATGTCTACAAGGGTTAAAAATAATCAAGGAATAGATATTGTTATGGCTATTGATGTTTCAGCAAGTATGTTGGCAAAAGATTTAAAACCAAACAGACTAGAAGCATTAAAAAATGTGGCTGCAAATTTTATTAGAAGTAGAACAACTGATAGAATTGGTCTTGTTGAATATGCTGGTGAAAGCTATACAAAGACCCCAATAACTAGTGATAAGTCAATTATTCTCCGGTCTTTAAAGGAAATAGAATATAATACAATTATTGAAGGAGGTACTGCTATAGGGATGGGTCTGGGAACTTCTGTAAATAGGATAAAAGATAGTAAGGCTATAAGTAAGGTGGTTATTTTATTAACGGATGGTGTAAATAATTCAGGATTTATAGACCCTTTAACAGCAGCAGAACTTGCGAATGAATTTGGCATTAAAATATATACAATTGGATTAGGGACTAATGGGATGGCACTATCTCCTATAGGCATTGATTCTAGAGGAAAATTTAACTATGCAAATGCTAAAGTTGAAATAGATGAAAAGCTTTTAAAAGAAATTGCTGCCATGACGGGAGGAAAATATTTTAGAGCAACGAATAATAGTAAATTAATAGAGATATATGACGATATTGATAAGCTTGAAAGATCAGATATTGAAGAATTTAAATATTATAATGTTCAAGAAAAATACAGACTTTTTCTTTTGCCTGCATTAATACTAATTGGATTGGAAATGATTTTAAAATTCACTTTGTTTAGAAGTTTTATATAATGTATCAAATAGAAGAAATATCATGGTTGTGGTTGGGAATTGTCCCAATATTAGTAGTGATTTTATTTGCTATAGATAGAGTTTGGAAATCAAAGATTCAAAATAGATTTGCATCAAATGAGATTATATTAAGGCTTAGCCCAAATATTTCATTATTTAAACCTTACCTAAGAATTTTTATGATCTTCTTTTCTTTAATTTTTCTTGTATTAGCCATGATTAATCCTCAAATGGGAACTAAAATGGAAACTTTTAAAAGATTTGGAGTTGATATAGTATTTGCAATTGATGTTTCAAGAAGTATGTTAGCTGAGGATGTAGCTCCAAGTAGACTAGAGAAATCTAAGCAGTTAGTTAGTCAAATTATAAACACCCTAAGTGGAGATAGAATTGGAATTGTAGCATATGCTGGTAAGGCATTTCCACAATTACCAATTACAACAGATTATTCTTCAGGCAAAATGTTTTTACAAAATATGAATACGGACATGATATCATCTCAAGGAACTGCTATAGATGAAGCAATACAACTCGCAACAACATATTTTGATGATGAAAATAAAATTGAAAGAATTTTAATAATTATTTCTGATGGGGAAGATCATAATGATATATCATTAGATATGGCAAAAATTGCAGCCGAGAAGGGAATTGTTATTTATACTATTGGAGTAGGAATGGATAAGGGAGCTCCAATTCCAATAAAAAGAAATGGTATTGTAGAGAGTTATAAAAAAGATAGTAAAGGGGAAGTGGTCATAACAAAATTAAATAAGGATGTATTAGTAAAAATTGCTGAGGCAACTAAAGGAGAATATATTGATGGACTAGACACAAAATTCGTAATTGATAGAATTGAAGGTATTTTAAACCAAACTGAGAAGAAAGAATTTGAATCTAAAAAATTCTCTGAATATAAGGATCAATTCCAATGGTTTTTAGCCATAGGAATATTCATGCTTTTTATAGAAGTTTTTTTATTTGACACTAAAACATTATGGTTAAAAAAATTAAATTTATTTAATGAAAATTAATATATAGATGGCATTACAGAAGTATTTACATATTATAGTTATATTTTTCCTTTCCATTAATTTATTTGGTCAGAACGAATCTTATAATAAATACTTGTATGATGGTAATATAAATTATGAAAAAGATTTTCTTATGACTGAAAATAATTATAGAAAGGCGATATCAATGAATTCTTCAAATATAAAAGCGCCCTATAATTTATCAAACAAATATTATGAAGAAGAACTATATGATGAAGCATTACTAAGACAGGCTGAGGCATTAAAAAATGCAAAGTCAAATAATGAAAAACATAGAATCAATCATAATATTGGAAATATTCTTATGAAAAAAGATCTGTGTAAAGAGGCTCTTGAAGCCTATAAGAATGCTTTAAGAAACAATCCAAGTGATGATGAAACAAGATATAATTTATCTTTAGCAAAGCTTTGTGCTGATGAGCAAAACAAGAATGACGAGAAGAATGATGATAAGGATAACAAGAACAAGGATGACGAGAACAAAGATGACCAGCAAAAGGATGATAATAAGCAGGATCAGAAAGATGAAAATAAAGAAAAGAACAAGGATGACCAGAACAAGAATGATAATAAGCAGGATCAGAAAGATAATAATAAGGATAAGAAAAAAAATGATCCATCAAAGGAAAGAGGATCAGCAAAATTATCTCCTGAGCAAATTAAGAATTTATTGAAGGCTATGAATAATGAAGAGAATAAGGTTCAGGCAAAAATTAATGAAAAGAAACAAAAAGGGGCTAAGATTGTAACTGAAAAAGATTGGTAATGAGAAATATTTTATTAGTTATATTATTTGGATTTTTTAGCTGTATTATATCAGCTCAAGTTAATTTTAGAGCTAATTTAAGTAAGAGCTCTCTAGGCATTAATGAGCGAGTTAGAGTTGATTTTATAATTGATAAGGATGGTGATAATTTTACTCCACCAGAATTTGAGAATTTTAGAATTGTAGCTGGACCAAGTCAGTCAATTAAAAACTCATGGATTAATGGCAAAAGATCATACTCTAAAACATACACTTATTTTTTATCTCCTATAAAAAAGGGAAATTTTAAAATTGGCCAGGCTTCTATACAAGTTGGGGATGAAATTTATAAGACTATGGCTCTTAACCTAGTAGTTACTAGTGCAGTTGATAAGCCATTGAATCCAAATGACCCATCATATGTAGCAGATAAAAATATACATTTAGTTGCTGAAGTTTCAAAGACTAATCCATATTTAAATGAACCAATATCAATTGTGTATAAATTATACGTATCTCCAGATACGGGCGTAAATAATTGGAGAGAATTAGATGCTCCAAGATATGCAGATTTCTGGAGTAAAAATATTAATATTAAAAATTTAACGGTAGAAAATGGAACATATAAAGGAGAGCCATATAGATATGTTATTTTACGTAAAACAGTTTTATATCCTCAAAAAATTGGGGAGCTATCTATTGAGCCACTTGTATTAGACATTACAGTTCAAACTCCTAGTAATAGAAGAGACTTCTTCGGTCAAATAATAAACAATACCGTAAATAAAACAGTTTCTGCAGGAAAAATAAAAGTACAAGTTAAGCCACTCCCTGAAATGGGTAGGCCGAATAATTTTTCAGGAGCTGTAGGGAAATTTGATTTATTTGTAACCTCTTCAAAAAAGGAATTGTTGCTTTCTGAAGCATTTCAGTTAGATCTTGAAATTAAAGGGAACGGCAACTTTAATTTATTTGCTTTTCCCTCAATTAATTTACCTCAGTCTTTAGAGGTGTATGAGCCAGAAAGATCAGAAAAATTAACTACAAATTTTAAGGGGATTAGAGGAAGTATAAAAGATCAATATACAATAGTCCCTTCGTCTGCTGGAAAATACTCAATTCCTAGAATTTCATTTAATTATTTTGATCCTAATGATTCTAAATATAAAACACAAACTTCTATACAAAATTATATAAATGTAAAAGGAGCTATTACTAATAATTCTAGAATAGAAAATAATGCGGAAGATCGAGCTTCAAATAAGGTAGATTTAATGCAATATGGAAATCTGTCTTTCAAGACAAAAACAAAATTTAAGAAAATCAATCAACAGATATTTTTCTATTCCAAAATATTTTGGGTCATATTACTACTGCCTTTCACCATATTATTTATCATTTTAATAATACAAAGAATTTTAAATAATAAGAAAAATGATAAAAACTGGATTAGAGCTAATATTGCAAAAAAATTAGGAAAAAAATATCTGTCAGATGCTAAGAAAAATATTGATAATAAAACAAAATTCTACGAAGCTTTAGATAAGGCTATGATGAATTATTTAAAATCAATTTTGCTATTTGATAATAGTGAGTATAACGCAAAAAAAGTTAGAGAATCTTTATTAAATAAATCAGTAAGTTTAAAAACAATAAATTTATTAGAAGACATATTCAATAATTGTCAAATGGCTAGATATACTCCTTTTGATACCGTTGATATGGACAACGATTATAGAAGAGCTTTGGAGTTAATAACATTAATCAATAATGAAATCAAATAAAATGAAAAATATTATAGCTACTATAAATATTATATTGATGCTTTTTACTTCCATTTTATCAGCTCAGGTAAATGTTGAGAATATCTTTTCTCAGGCTAATGAATTGTACAATAAAGGAGACTACATTGAGGCCATAAATAATTATAAAGAAATAATAAAGAATGATTTACACTCAGCTGAGTTGTATTATAATTTAGGAAATTCTTATTACAAGATAGACAGTATTGCGCCATCAATTTATTATTATGAAAAAGCAATTCAATTAAATCCAAATGATAGCGAAATACTTGACAATTTAGAATTAGCTAATAATTCGCTAGTAGACAAAATAGATCCAATCACCACTCCTTTAATAGAATCAATCTTTAATCGCGTGTCAAATATTTTTTATTTTGAAACTTGGGGCTACATTTCTATATTTTTTAGTTTTTTAATCGTAGCATTATTTTTATCTTACTATTTTGCTAATAATAGTAAATTAAAAAGGACAGCATTTGTGCTTTTATGTATATCAATTATATTTATGTTAGTATCATTAACTAACGGGAATAATGGATATAATAGCTATATGCATAATGAATATGCTATAATTTATTCATATGAAACAGATTTAAAAACTGAACCAAATTTTAGGTCAGAAACTTTATTTATGTTACATGAAGGGACTAAGGTGCAAGTAATAGAAAACTATAATAATTGGATTAAAATTCGATTAGCTAATGGTCAAATAGGGTATATTCAATTAATTGATGTAAAAATATTATGATAACAAAAGAGCAAGTTATAAAAGCTCAGAATCAATGGGCACAGGGTGTAATTGAAATCGGGACTGCGAAAGATGATAATGCCTGTAAGAAATGTGCAATGGATTTTCTAGACGACTTATATTTTTTTGAAATAGGCCCAGTTCTTTTTAAGCCGACTATGGCTTCTTCACAACAATTTAGAAGCTCAATAGAAATGGCTTTATCCTATTTTATTGGAGGTGAAAACACTTGTTGCAAAGAAGATGATGGTTTTGCTAAGAAATCTTGGACAGATATTAAATTTGAAAACCATAACATAATATTAGATAGCAATAGAGCAATTGCAATGGGGAATTATTATTTTAAGTCTAATGACAGCAATGCTATAAAAGTTGAATATACTTTTGGGTATAAGCTGGTGAATGGAAAATTAAAAATTGACCTACATCATTCATCACTTCCATATAGTTCAGATTCCTAAGATCATGTAAAAAATAAGGGGAATAGTTCTTGATTTATATATCTTATATATGGATAAAAAACGGAATTTAAAATAGTTAACTCATCTACTATTTTAACTGTTGAATTTATTTTATCAAATACAAGAACAAATACCATACAGATAATAAAATATTTAATTAATCCAAAAAATGCTCCAGCAATTTTATTTAGTAAGCCAAGAGCAATAGCATTTGCTAGTTTAGTTAATGATTTTGCAATTAGATTTAATAAAACAATTACTATAATTAATGTAATTATAAAAGATATAATGGTGATATAATTTTCTTCTATTGAAATAAATGATTTAAGATATTTACTAATAATTGGATTAAAATTAATGGCACAGTATAAGCCCAGGATCAATCCCATCAATGATGACACTTCCAAAAATAGACCTCTATAAAAACCTCGAATAATTCCATAGATTAAAATTATTGATATTACTATGTCAATGCTATTTCCGCTCATTTAGATATCTTAATATTAAAAATAATAAATTATACTTGTTATATTATTATGATATTTATTAAATGACACATTTTATTAATGAAGGAAGCTATCATTAACTAAGTTTTATTAAATTTGATTTATTCAATTTGCTAATGATAGATAAAATTAAATCTAGTATAGAGGGCGTTTCTTCTTTTGAATCTAAATCTTCTGAAGAAATTGAACTTTTTAGAATAAAATATTTAGGAAAGAAAGGAATAATTAACAAATTATTTTCTGAATTTAAAACAATTGATAATAGTCAAAAAAAAGAAGTAGGGCAGTTGTTAAATCAGTTAAAAAATGTAGCTAATCAAAAAATGGCTGATTTAATTTTAGATATTTCAGAGGGATCAAATCAATCTAAATCAATTAACGATATTACTAGGCCTGGAGATCCAATATCAATTGGATCTAGACATCCTATATCTTTAGTGAAAAATAGAATAATTGATATTTTTTCAAAGATAGGATTTACGATAAGTGAAGGCCCAGAAATTGAAGATGATTGGCACAATTTTACAGCTTTAAATTTACCTGAATATCATCCTGCGAGAGATATGCAAGATACTTTCTTTATAGAAAAGGATCCTGATATTTTGTTGAGGACTCATACAAGCTCAGTTCAAGTTAGATATATGGAAAATAATCAACCGCCTATAAGGACAATATCTCCAGGCAGGGTTTATAGGAATGAAGCAATTTCTGCCAGGTCACATTGTTTCTTTCACCAAGTTGAAGGCTTATGCATTGACAAGAATATAAGTTTTGCTGATTTAAAACAAACCTTAGAATATTTTACAAAAATGTTGTTTGGGAAATCAAAAATTAGACTTAGACCATCATATTTCCCTTTTACAGAACCAAGTGCAGAGGTGGATGTTTACTGGGGACTTGAAAATGATTTAGATTATAAAATGACTAAAGGTACTGGTTGGTTAGAAATTATGGGATGCGGGATGGTTGATCCAAATGTTTTGAAGAACTGCGGAATAGACCCTAAAGAATATTCTGGATATGCATTTGGATTAGGCATTGATAGAATTGCTTTATTATTACATCAAATAGATGATATAAGACTTCTTAGCGAAAATGATGTAAGATTTATTAAACAATTTAAGTCTACTATTTAGCCTAAATTCTCAGATAGTTTTTTAAAAGTTTTTTTCGGACTTCTTTTTAAATATAATATGTTGTATACAGCATCTATTATAGGAGTTTTTGCTTTAGATTTTGATTCAGCATTTATTAAGTATGCTTTTTTGGTTGAGATGTACCCTTCAGCAATCATAGTCATCTCCATCTTGGCATATTTTACTGAATAACCTTTTCCAATCATATTGCCAAATAATCTATTTCTTGAAAATGTTGAATAGCCAGTAACTAATAAGTCTCCTAAATATGCAGCATCATTTATATCTCTTTTCATTCTATACCTTTTCTCAATAAATCTATTGATTTCTTTTATAGAACTACTCATCAATACACTTTGAAAATTATCTCCATAGCCAAGCCCATGTGCTATTCCAGCAGCTATTGCATAGATATTTTTTAGCATACTAGCATATTCTATCCCTATTACATCATCACTGGTTTTTGCAGAGATATATGAACACATAAATTTTGAGGCTATTTTTTTTGCTAATATTTTGTTTGAAGATGCTATGGTTAAATATGAAAGTTTTTCTAGAGCTACTTCTTCAGCATGACATGGACCGCCAAGCACTAAAAAATTATTTTCTACAATTTTATAATATTTTTCAAGATGCTCTCCTACTAATAGATTTGATTCAGGTATTATCCCTTTTATAGCAGATACTACAATTTTATCTGAAATATCTATTGAAATATTTTTTAAGACACTGCTTGTAAATTCAGAAGGAACAGCAATAATTAATACATCTGAATTACTAATAAGCTCATCTAAATTATCACTAACATTGATTTTTTTCATATTTAGCTCTACAGAGCTTAAATAATTGCGATTATGAGAATGTTTAAGGATATATTCTAAATTATTTGTACTTCTTATATACCAATTAATTTCTTTAAGATTTTCAGATAAAATTTTAACTATTGCTGTAGCCCAACTTCCACTTCCAATTACACAAAATTTTAGATTACTTTTCATAATATTTTTTAAATATATAGATTATGTTTAGTTATATACTCATACACATTCTTAGAGATAAATTTTATTACATCGCCTCTCTCTTTAATGAGCCGTCTTATATTAGTTGAATTGATTTCTACCAGAGGAGCTTTTATTATTTGAATATTACTGTGTTTAATTATTGAGACACTTTTATTGGTTTTAGTTCCCCTAGGATATACGTATATCTTATAACAATTTAGTATTTCTTGATAATCTTTCCAGTTCTTAAAATTAATTAGATTGTCTTCGCCAATTATTATACTAAAGATATCATTTGGAAATTTATTGGAGATATACTTTAGGGAGTTTATAGTATAATTAGGTCTTTCTAAATTTAGTTCAATATCACTGGCTTTTAAATTATCATTATCCTTTATTTGAATCTTAACTATTTCAAATCTATGAGCAAAATCAGCTAAATCGCTAATATTTTTTTCAGGATTTTGAGGTGTTACTATAAACCAAACTTCATTTAATAATTTATTATTAATAAGAAAATTAGCAATACTAATATGCCCAAGATGAATTGGATCAAATGTTCCAAAATAGAGTCCAATCTTCATGAGCAGAATTAAATAAAATTATTAATTATTGATTTTATTTTAGCCACTGTTTGTTCAATGTTATTATTTTCAACAGAATGATCATAAAGAACAGACATAGTCATCTCTTTAGATGCTTTTGAGATTCTCATTTTTATTTTTTCTTCAGATTCAGTACCCCTATTTCTCAACCTACTCTCCAATTCTTTTAAGGATGGAGGTTGAATAAAAATAGTCAATGTATTTTCAGGAAAAGCTTTTTTTATAGAAAGACCTCCAATTACATCAATATCAAAAATTAGATTTTTCCCAGAATTATTTAGACTAGTTATTTCAGATTTTAATGTGCCATAAAAATTATTTTCATAAACCTCTTCCCATTCAACAAATTCATTTAGACTAATTTTTTTCTTGAATTCATTTACAGACAAAAAATGATAATCCTTTCCATCAACTTCATTTTCTCTTTTGTCTCTAGATGTTGCTGAAATAGAAAATCCTAGATTTAATGATATTTCAGATATTAGGCGCTTAACTATTGTAGTTTTACCTGATCCTGAAGGAGCTGCAATCACTATTAGTTTTCCTGTTCCCATTAAAGAATATTAAAAATTTGTTCTTTTATTTTTTCCAATTCATCTTTCATTCTAACCACTACTTTTTGCATTTCAGCATCATATGATTTAGCCCCAATAGTGTTAATTTCTCTACCCATTTCTTGACTAATAAACCCTAATTTTTTTCCGTTAGGGGTCTTCCCATTTATTACTTTATTAAAAAAACTTAAATGACTGTTAAGACGTACAATCTCTTCATTGATATCATATTTTTCTATGTAATAAATTAGTTCTTGTTCAAATCTATTTTGATCTATTTTTATTTTTAAATTTACAATATCTTCTTTTATTTTCTTTTTCAGTTTCCCGACTCTTTTATTCTTTAATTTATTTACTTTAATTAAGAGTGTCTTAATATTTTCTGTTTTATTAATAATATCTTTTTCTATCCCTTCACCCTCATCTAACCTGTACCTGTCTACTTCCATTAGGCTCTTTTTAATCCCTTGCTGAATTTTACTCCATTTGATACCATCATTGGTATTTTTAGCATTGGTATATGCATTAGGCATTTGAATGGCAATTTTTAATAACTCTGTGTCATTTCCATTTGCTATTTTTTTAAGTTCTTTTATGTTTTGCTTAATTATTTTAGCGTTTATTTTTGTTGGATTTACTTCTTCATTTTTTTCATAATACATATTAAATTCAACTTTTCCTCTTTGAATATTAGTTGAAATTAATTTTCTAATACTATTCTCCTTGTCCTTTAGTTCTTTTGGAATTTTGCAATTGAGGTCTAGATTTTTACTATTTAAACATTTTATTTCAACAACTACCTTTAGGCTTTTATGAGTTATAATAGTTGAAGAATAAGCAGTCATTGATTTTATCATAGCCTTTAATTGTTTTAACAAATATATAAAAGTGTATTAGATTATTGTTTTATTGGTTTTTTTTGAAACTAGATATACTCCTATAAATACAAGTATTACGGAAATGATGTCTAATAATGACAGGCTATCAGAGCCTTTATACACTGCGTAGATAATGGCAATTATTGGTTGAAAATACATGAAGATTCCAACGGTTGTTGCTTTAAGATTTTTTAATGCAAAAAGATTTAGTAGATATACAAGAAATGTTGTACATATAATGACATATGTTAGGTTAAAAATTGCTGACGGTATAAATTTATCCCACTGAACATTGCTAAATTCTGTTAATGAAATAGGGGCATTTATAATTATTGACACCAAAAAAAGCCACTTCATAAGTGTTATCATACTATATTTTTCTGTTAGAGGTTTTACCAAAACAAAATATAATCCATATGATATGCTATTAGCAAAAAGTATAATATTTCCGAGCTTGATGTTAGGCGCATTATGAGCAACTTTATTATTAAAAAGAATTAACGATAGCGTACCAATAAACCCAATTAAAACTCCAAAATATTTTTGATTAGATATTTTTTCTTTAATCAGAATAATAGAAATAACAAATATAATAATGGGGGAAGTTGTTGTAATAATTGCACTATTAATAGGTGTAGACAACGATAAGCCTAGTAATGAGGCTATCATATTTATACTCATACCAAATATAGCACAAAGTACTAGCCTTACACGATCTTCTTTTTTAATGACTTCATTTGGGAAGAATAAACTAATAATCCAGAATAATATAGCAGCACCTAAAACTCTGGCATATAGTAATGCAGTAGGAGAAATAAACTCTGGCATTAATTCCTTTGCAATCGTATGGTTAAATCCAAATATAGACGTTGCAATTAGCGCAGCTATTAATCCTAAATATCTATTATTCATATAATTTAACAGATTATATTAAAGGTAATTCATAGTTTTGTATAGAACTAATTATAGTTTAAATTTGTTTATCAATAAATTTATAATTTTATGAAATTTAATACTAAAACTATTCATGGAGGGCAATCGTTGGACACTAGCTTTAACGCTGTAATGCCTCCAATATACCAAACATCAACTTATGCACAGTCAAGCCCTGGAAAGCATAAAGGATTTGAATATT
>SGZI01000030.1 GCA_004213965.1 Flavobacteriales bacterium | reverse complement strand
TACTTGTGAAATGATATATCATTTTATTGAAAAGATGGGTGATAATAATAAAATAAACACATCAATTGCTGAGGCAATTTATACAGGAATAATGACTGATACGGGATCGTTTAAATTTTCATCAACATCAAGCACTACTCATAAAGTAATTTCAGACCTATTAGACAAAGGAGCTAATAAGACTAAAATTCATAATGAAATATATGACAATAATAGAATTGAAAAAATCAAGCTTCTAAGCTTTGCTCTAGGTAAAATTGAAGTTATATCAGAATATAGCACCGCAATAATCAGCTTATCGCAAAATGATTTAAATAAATTTAATTTTAAAAAAGGTGACACAGAGGGAATTGTAAATTATGGCTTATCAATAGAGAACATAAAATTTGCTGCAATATTTATTGAAAATAAGAAAGAGGATATAATTAAGATTTCTTTTAGATCTAAAGGGAACTTTGATGTCAATGTATTCTCTAGAGATAATTTTAATGGTGGTGGACATAAAAATGCATCAGGGGCAGTTAGCAAAGTTTCTATGTCATCCACCATTATTAATTTTAAAAACGCGTTAAAAAATTACAAAACTCAACTAAACTAATTAAAATGAAAAACATACTATCAATATTGATTTTGACACTGTTAAATATTCTTATGGTATCATGTCAGGACAAACATTCTGATCTTGAAGATGGACTATATGCGGAATTCAAGACATCAAATGGGACAATGGTTGCAGAATTATTCTATGATAAAACTCCTATTACAGTTGCTAATTTTGTAGCATTAGCTGAAGGAAACCACCCAGATGTTCAGGAAATATTTAAGGGTAAACCATATTATAATGGAATTATTTTTCATAGAGTTATGGATAAATTTATGATTCAGGGTGGAGATCCACTGAAAAATGGACAAGGTGGACCAGGATATCAATTTATTGATGAAATTACAGATCTAAAACATGATAAGCCTGGGATACTCTCTATGGCAAATAGTGGTGCTGCAACAAATGGAAGTCAATTTTTTATTACAGAAGTGCCAACTCCATGGCTTGATGGAAAACATACAGTTTTTGGCCAGCTAGTAAAAGGAATAGATATACAAGATTCTATTTCAAACGTAAAAACTGGGATTGGAAATAGACCGATTACTGATGTAATTATAAAAGAATTAAATATTATAAGAAAAGGGGCTGGAGCATTAGCGTTTGATGCTCCAATAACTTGGGGAAATAAAGATGAAATTGAGAAGCAATCAAAAATACAAGAGGAATTAAAAATGAAAGAGGAAGTCAAGAAGATGGATTCCCTGGCAAAAATAAATCTTATTAAATTAGATGAATACGACAAGAAATCTATCAAACTTAAATCTGGAATTAAGATTCACATTATAAAGCAAGGGAAGGGAATAAAACCAAAAGATGGTAATGTAGTAAAATTATATGCTGATGGTTATTTAAGAAACGGAGTATTATTTTGGTCAAATAATATAGACGTAAATAAAAGACATGGGAGTTATGGTGAAGACAAGGAAGCTAAGGGCTTTTATAATCCTATGGAAATGGAATTGAACCCAAATATGCAATTAATTGAAGGATTTAAAGAAGCTGTTTACACAATGAATGTAGGGGATATAATTTATTGCTTTATTCCATATAATTTAGGCTATGGAAGTAGTCCTAATGGTCCAATTCCTGCCAATTCAGATCTTTGCTTTATTATACATATGGTTACTGCTGAAAACTAATTTTTCTTAGGAATATTTTTTAAAATCTCAATTAAAAAATTCCAAAATTTATTAGTTGAAGAAATACATGCCTTTTCATCAGGAGAGTGAGCTCCAAGAATTGTAGGTCCAAAACTAATCATCTCCATTTTAGGGTAATGAGAGCCTATAATTCCGCATTCTAAACCTGCATGAATAACATTTACCTTTGGTTGTTGATTATTTAATTTTTTATAACAATTAACTGCAACTGACAATATATCTGAATTCATATTAGGTTCCCAACCAGGGTATCCTCCAGATAATTCTACTTGAAACCCTTTGCCTTTAAAAATGTTACTAATCAAATTAGATAATTCATTTTTTGAATTCTCTACAGATGATCTAGTAAGGCACTTAATTATGATTGACCCATCATTTACAATAATACTTGCTAGATTATTTGAAGTCTCTACTAAATTATCTATTGTTTTACTCATTAAAAAAACACCATTAGGACATTCTTCTATACATTCTATTAATTGTTTATGATCATTAATTGCAAGTGGTTTAAATTCACCCTTAACTTTAGATGTATTAATACTAAAATTTGGATCTAAATCATAATACTTTGTTTTGTTTGAATTATAAAAATTATTTATGTCTTGATTTATTTTAGAATAGTCATCTGTTTTAATTTGAACTATAGCATAACTTTCTCTAGGAATAGCATTCCTAAGATTTCCTCCTCTAATCTCACTTATTCTAACTTCAAATTTAGAATCAAGATCTTTTAACAGTGAATTTAAAATTTTATTAGAATTTCCAAGACCTTTGTGAATTTCTGCACCAGAATGTCCGCCAGTCAGGCCATTAACCAAAATCTTTACAAAGATGCTTTCTGGATCAATATCATCAGCTATATATGTTTTGCTAATATTTATATCTATCCCTCCAGCACAGCCAATACAAATCTCATCATCTTCTTCTGTATCCAGATTTAAAAGGATCTCACCTTTTAATGCATCTCCATCAAGATTCAATGCACCAGTCATTCCAGTCTCTTCATCTATTGTAAACAAAGCTTCTATTTTGGGATGAGATATGTCATCACTCTGTAAAATGGCCATAATTGAAGCAACACCCAATCCATTATCAGCACCTAGTGTAGTACCTCTAGCTTTTACCCAATCCCCTTCGATATGCATGTTTATGCCTGAATTTTTAAAGTCAAAATCAACATCATTGTTCTTTTCATGAACCATATCTACATGAGATTGTAATACAATCGTCTTACAATCTTTCATGTCTTCAGTTGAAGGCTTTGCAATTATTAAATTTCCTATGTTATCTTGGAAATAATTTAAATTTAATTTTTTTGCAAACTGAATCAAAAAATCAATTACCTTCTCCTCTTCTTTTGAAGGTCTAGGTACAGAATTGAGGTCTGTAAAATTATTCCATAAACTCTTTGGCTGAATTAATCTAATTTCATTATTCATATAATGTGTTTTGTGATGCAAATTTAATTAATATCTATTTATTAACTTTATTTATGCTCAAATTAAAAAAAATATTAGCCTTAAGCTTAATACCGCAATACTTATTAATTCAGTTTATTTCGTTTTATCCTAATTTTATAGAATCTGTATATTCAAATCATATATATATATTCATTTCAAGTTTCTTCAGAAGTATCTCTAGTAATATACCATATGCTATCGGAGATGTTCTTTATATTATAGTAGGTGTCTTTTCTATTTACTGGCTAGTTATGAATATAAAAAAACCCAAAAGGCTACTTATTGAATTATTTGCTTGCATATCTATAGCATACTTCTTTTTTAATCTAAGTTGGGGGTTAAATTACTATAGAATTCCAATAAACAATCAAATTGAAGATACTACATATTCTTATGAAGATTTAAACAAATTTTCTTTAGAACTAATTAAAAAAATAAATCAATTACATTTTCAACTTACATCTAATGACAGTATAAAAGCTGTTCTTCCTTATAATTTTCAAGAAAATGCGAGAATTTCTATTTCTAACTATCATAATTTAGAGAAGAAACATAATTCACAATATTATGGATATAAATTTATAGATAGATCCATAAAAAGTGTGTCTGATTTTAATAAAAAAGGAAATAAAAATAATATTAAAGAATCAATACTAAGCTACCCTCTAACTTATATGGGATTTAGTGGATATTTAAATCCTTTTACTCACGAATACAATATTAATAGTTTAATTCCTGATAATAGCAAACCAATGGTTATTAGTCACGAAATAGCACATGAAATAGGATTTTCATCTGAAATGGAGGCAAACTTTATTAGTTATATTTCATTAATTAATAGTGAAAATATTTATTACCAATATTTTGGGCATAGTTTTGCTTTAAGACAATGTTTAAATGAATTAAGAAAACTCAATAAAGAAAACTATAATTTACATCTCTCAAAAATTAACAAAGGAATTTTGGAAAATTATAAAGAAACATTTGAGTTTTGGAATAATTACAATAATCCCTTTGAACCTATTATTAAAAATGTTTATGACAAATTCTTAAAAGCAAATAAAGTAAAAAGTGGAATTAAAAGCTATAATCAAAGCCTTTCATTAATTTTGAAATATAATAAACCATATAATGATTAAAAAAATATCAAGTACTGCTAATCCTGAGGTAAAAGAATACATTAAACTATTAAGAAAATCTAATGCCAGAAAGCAATCAGAATATTTTCTAGTTGAAGGAGTTAGAGAAATTGATATTGCTATTAGAAATAACTATTTAATAAAAAAAATCATCTACAACCCTACTCTTATAAATTTTGATAAGGTTAAAAAATACGTTAAAGGAAAAACTGAGTGTATTGAAACAACAAACAATGTTTATAAGAAAATTTCTTACAGAAGTAGCACAGAGGGATTAATAGCTTTAGTTGAGAAAAAAAATCACAATATAGATACATTAAAAATTAAAAATAGATCTCCACTTATTTTAATTTTAGATGGTATAGAAAAACCGGGAAATATAGGGGCTCTATTAAGAACATCTGATGCAGCAAACATAGATGCAGTTTTTATTATCAATCAAAAAACAGATCTTTATAATGCAAATATTATTAGATCAAGTATAGGATGTTTGTTCAGCAATAATATTATTCTAACAACTGCAGAAGAAACTATTGAATTTCTTAAAAAAAATAATATTAAAATATTTTCAAGTTTTTTAAAAGCTAGTAGAAAATATCAAGAAATTAATTATAATGACGGTTGTGCAATAGTTCTTGGGTCTGAAGATAAAGGAATAAGTAAAAAGTGGATAGATGGATCCGATGAATTAATATATATTCCAATGCAA
Source organism: Flavobacteriales bacterium (assembly GCA_004213965.1). GTDB lineage: Bacteria > Bacteroidota > Bacteroidia > Flavobacteriales > Flavobacteriaceae. Next base: position 9,866 of record SGZI01000030.1, on the reverse strand, counting down.
GGTCATATTGACTCATTAAATGTCTCTAATTCGGGTGCTATAATTATATATGAGGCTAAAAGGCAGAGAAATTTTAAATAATTTGAAATCCTAAATTTTTATTAAAGCCTTTGTCTATTAATTAGTTTATGGTAATTTTAGATTATGGCTATCAAAGACATAGAAATTGAAAAAAAAGCATTAGCAAAAGAATATAAAGAATTACTTAGGGTTAGCTATCAAACACTTAGCAGTGATGATAAAAAATTAATTAGGAAAGCTTTTGATTTTGCTGTTGATGCACATGAGCATCAAAGAAGAATATCTGGTGAGGCATATATTTTTCATCCCATTGCTGTAGCAAAAATAGTTGCACATGAAATTGGTTTAGATGCAATATCAATAGCTGCTGCTCTAATTCATGATGTTGTAGAAGACAACAGTAATTATAGCATTCAGAATATTAATAAAATTTTTGGAAAAGATATTGCTAGGATTGTAGATGGATTAACTAAAATTTCTAATCTTAATAAAAAAACTGAAGCTTCACATCAGGCTGAAAATTATAGAAAAATGTTATTAACTCTTAACGAAGATGTTAGAGTTATAATAATAAAAATAGCGGATAGATTACACAATATGCAAACCCTGACATGTATGCCTGTTGAAAAGCAAATAAAAAAAGCCTCAGAAACATTATATATCTATGCTCCTCTAGCACATAGAATAGGATTATACAATATAAAAACTGAATTAGAAGACCTAGGCTTAAAATATACTGAGCCTGAGACATATAACGATATATCAAAAAAATTAATTGAAAATAAAAAAGACCAAGACGAATACATTGAGAAATTTAATAAAAGTATTAGTAAATCCTTATCTAAAGAAAAACTTAAATACATAATTAAAGGAAGGTCTAAATCTATATATTCAATTAGAAATAAAATGATTAAACAGGGAATTTCATTTGATGAAGTATATGATAAATTTGCAGTTAGAATTATTTACAATGCTAATGTTAAGGATGAGAAATTTTTAGCATGGAAAATATACTCAATAGTAACTGACCATTTCACTCCTAATCCAATTAGACTTAGAGATTGGATTTCAGCACCAAAATCAACGGGATATGAGGCCTTACACATAACTGTTGTTGGTCCAAAAAGCAAATGGGTTGAAGTGCAAATTAGGAGTGAGAGAATGGATGAAATTGCAGAGAAAGGTTATGCTGCGCATTATAAGTATAAGCAAAAAAGTAAAAAAACTGATGATAGTTTGGATGTGTGGATAAATAAATTACAAGAAACATTAGAAAACCCTGATGCAAATGCTGTTGATTTTGTTGAACAATTCAAATTAAATCTATACGCAAAAGAAATTTTTGTTTTTACTCCTCAAGGTGAGTTAAAATCTTTACCAGTTGATGCCACTCCTTTAGATTTTGCTTTTGCTATTCATACAGAAGTGGGTCTTAAAACTAGGGGAGCAAAAGTTAATGGTAAACTAGTACCATTAAGTAAGAAACTTAAAAGTGGTGACAGGGTTGAAATATTAACCTCAGATAAAATTATACCAAGTGCTAATTGGATGGACTATGCAACAACTGCTAGAGCTAGGAGTAAAATTAAATCTACACTAAATGCTGAGAAAAAAAATATAGCTAAAGAAGGAAAAGAAAAATTAAGAAGAAAATTAAAGCAATTGAGATTGACTCTTAATGATAAAATAACAGCTGAACTTCAAAAATACTTTAAATTAAATACAAGCTTAGATCTTTTTTATAGAGTAGGAATTAATACAATAGACAACTCAATGATTAAAAAGTTTGCATCATCTAGGAGTAACGTATTAATTAGTTATATAAAGAACAAGATTGGGCGTAAACCTAAATTAGAAACTGAAAAAGAAGAGATAACAAAAAAATATGATTCTCTTGTATTTGGAAATGATGAAGAAAAGTTGGATTATAAAATTTCTACATGCTGTAATCCTATACCAGGAGACAATGTCTTTGGTTTTATAACAATAAATGACGGGATTAAAATTCATAAAAAAAACTGTCCGAATGCATTAAGTATGCAATCTAATTATGATTATAGAATAATTAAAGCAAAATGGATTGACTCATCACAAGAAGAATTCACTGTATCAATTGATTTAACAGGAATAGATAAGATAGGATTACTGAATAATATCACTAATATTATTTCAGAAAATATGAATATTAATATGAGGAAACTTAATCTTGAAACTGATGGTGGGATTTTTAAGGGCAATATTGTTATTTCTGTAAAAACTAATAATTTGGTAACTAAGTTAATTGATAAGCTTAAGAAATTAAATGGAATCGAAAAGGTTAAAAGACTTTAAATTTTAATTAAATTTGTTATATGAGCCCAGAAACTAAAGCTAAAAATACTGAAATTGTAAAAAAAGTATTTACAAATTTTTTAGATAAAAAAGGTTACAGAAAAACTCCTGAGAGATATGCAATATTAAATGAAGTATATAATACTAAGTTCCATTTTGATATAGAATCACTCTATATTAAAATGAAAAATAAAAAATATAGGGTTTCCAGAGCAACACTTTATAACACAATTGAATTATTATTAGAGTGTTCGCTAGTAAGAAAACATCAATTTAATAAAGATAATCAAGCCTCATATGAAAAATGTTATTTTAATAAACAACATGACCATCTTATATTAACTGATAGTGGTGAAGTTATAGAGTTTTGTGATCCTAGAATTGATACAATTAAAAAAACTATTGAGGAAGTTTTTAATGTAAATATAGACTCGCACTCATTATACTTTTACGGAAAAAAAAATAACAAATAGGATAGGATGTCAATAGATTTATTGTTAGGGCTTCAATGGGGAGATGAAGGTAAAGGGAAAATAGTCGATGTATTAACATCGAAATATAAAATAATAGCTAGATTTCAAGGTGGACCAAATGCTGGTCATACTCTAGTTTTTAATAATAAAAAACATGTCCTTCACACAATTCCTTCAGGTATCTTTCATGAAAATAAAATTAATATTATTGGAAATGGAGTGGTTATTGATCCTGTAATTTTAAAAAATGAATTAAAAAATTTAGAATTAGAGGGAATTGACTATAATCAATCATTACTAATTTCTAGAAAAGCTCACTTAATTCTTCCAACTCATAGATTAATTGATGCTGCAAGTGAAAAATCCAAAGGTAAAAATAAAATTGGATCAACTCTAAAAGGAATTGGGCCAACATATATGGATAAAACTGGGAGAAATGGATTTCGAGTTGGTGATCTTGAAAATGAAAATTGGAATGAAAAATACTCTGAATTAAAATTAAAACATCAAAAATTAATTAATTTCTATAATGTTGATCTAGACTATAATTTTGACGAATTAGAAAAAGAATTTTTTAAGGCATTAGAAATATTAAAAAGTCTAAAGTTTATTGATTCAGAAGAATTTATTCATCAAGAACAAGATAAAGGGAGTCCTATTCTAGCAGAAGGTGCGCAAGGCTCTTTATTAGATATAGATTTTGGAACTTATCCTTATGTAACATCATCAAATACAACTGCAGCAGGAGCATGTACAGGCTTAGGTGTTTCTCCAAATTCGATAAAAGAAGTTTTTGGAATTTTTAAAGCATATACAACGAGAGTTGGATCTGGCCCCTTCCCTACTGAACTATTTGATAGTGATGGTGAAAGAATGAGTAAAATAGGTAATGAATTTGGAGCGACAACAGGAAGGCCTAGAAGGTGTGGATGGCTTGATTTAGTAGCTCTCAAATACTCGTGTAAAATAAATGGTGTTACAAAACTAATGATGATGAAGTCAGATGTTTTATCTGGCTTTAACTCAATTAAAGTTTGTACCTCATATGAATATAGAGGAAGTAATATTAATTATTTACCATATGATATTAGTGATAGTTCATTGAAACCGATATATGAGGAATTTAAAGGTTGGGGTGAAGACATAACAAAAATTAAGGAATTTAATGATCTTCCAGTAAACCTTAAAAAATACATCTCATATCTTGAAAAAGAATTAGAAATTCCTATTGCCATTGTTTCAGTTGGACCTGATCGTACACAAACAATCATAGTTTAAATTTAATTTTGAATAACAAACTATACATACTTAGTATTATTCTTCTGAGTCTAAATATTAATAATAGACTTATGTCTCAAGAAAATACCGAAATCAAAATAGAAACTGCAGGGTTTTTTGATAAGGACAATGAAAAATTCCCAAATGCAACTGTTTTAACTAGAGATAATTCAGGCCAGGTAATAATAACACATGAAGGTGTTAAAATGTGGTGTAACCAAGCATTTTTTTATGAAAATAAAAATTTTATTGAAGCTTATGGAAATGTTAAATTAATTCAAGGAGACACTATTGATTTAAAGAGTAATTATTTAGAATACAATGGGGATAGTAAATTAGCATATGCAAAAGGAAATGTTATTCTAAATGATCCTACATCGACATTATATACTGAATCATTATTTTTTGACAGAAAAATTCAAGAGGCATATTACAATAATAAGGGAAAATTAATAAAAAATCCATCGGATACAATAATAAGTGATATTGGAAGATTCTATATAGAATTGAAAAAATATAGATTTAAAGAAAACATACATCTTAAAACAGCAAAACAAAATATATACTCTAAAAAATTAGACTATTACACAGAAAGTGGACTAGCGTATTTTTATGGACCAACCGACATTATTAGTGAAGACACTAACATATATTGTGAAATAGGCTTTTTTGATACAAATAATGACAATGGGTATTTTATTAAAAATGCACAAATTGATTTTAGTGATTCAAATATAGAGGCAGACAGCATATACTTTGATAACAAAATAAATTATGCTGCAGCCACAAATAATATTAAAATAACTGATACCATCAATAAAACAACCTCTAAAGGCCATTATGCTGAAATATTCAAGGATATTGATTCCATGTATATAACAAAAAGGGCTTTAGTGGCATCATATCAGGAGAATGATTCAATTTATATACATAGCGATACAATTCTAATGACTGGAAATGAAGAAAATAGAGTTATAAGAGCATTTAAAAACGCTAAGATTTATAAATCTGATTTAAGTGGAAAGGCAGATTCAATTCATTTTAATAAAAAAAATGGTTTAGCAAAATTAATAAACATAAATGATCAATTAACTAACCCATTCATAAAAACTAAGAAACCTATTCTATGGAGTCAAGCGAATCAAATAACTGGAGACTCGATTCATTTACTTTTCAATACAAATAATGATGAACTAGATTCATTATTTGTATTCAATAATGCACTTATAATTAATAAAGACAGTCTTGGAGCAGGATTCAATCAAATATCAGGTCAAAAATTATATGGAAATTTTATTAATAATGAACTGCGAAAAATTGACATAGTAAAAAATGCTGAATCAATCTATTACCTTAGGAATGGCGAAAACGAATTGGTAGGCATAGATAGGTCTAAGTCTGGGAAAATTAAAATTTTGTTAGACAATAACTCAATTGAAAAATTTAAAAAAATAAATCAAATTGATGGAAATACATATCCAGAAGAAGACTTTTTAGAAGAATTAAAATTCTTAAAGGGATTTTACTTTAGAGAAGATGAAAAACCAAATAGTATTAAAGATTTATTTATAGACGATCCTAAATTGATTCTAAAAAAAATAAATAGTTTAGAAATTAAAAATTAAAAAAGATTTTTTAAAATATCAAGCACAAACTACACCAAATCCTTTGGGGATTGAAGTTTCGCATGCCAAAGGCTCATATATATATGACATTAAAAATAAACCTTATTTAGATTTCATAGCAGGTGTATCTGCATGTAGTCTAGGTCATAGCAATCCTTATCTAATAAATTCAATTAATAAACAAATTAAAAAATATATGCATGTGATGGTTTATGGTGAATTTATTCTAAATCCATCAATAAAATTATGTAAACTTATAAGTAATCTATTACCAAAAAATTTAAATTCAACATATTTAACAAATTCTGGAACAGAAGCAGTTGAAGGTGCAATAAAGCTTGCAAGAAGGTATACAAATAGAAAAGAAATAATTGGATGTGAAGAGGCATACCACGGCAGTACAATGGGAGCATTGTCGTTTATGGGTCTGAAAGATAGACGTAAGCCATTTGAACCATTAATACCAAAAGTTAAGTTCATTAAATATAATTGTGAAAAAGATATAAATAATATAACATCAAAAACAGCAGCTGTAATTCTTGAAACCATACAAGGAGGGGCAGGATTTATTACTCCAACAAACAACTACCTAAAAAAAATAAAAGAAAGATGTAAAAAAGTTGGAGCATTATTAATATTAGATGAAATTCAAACAGGAATAGGTAGAACGGGAAAAACATTTGGATTTGAAAATTATAATTGTACTCCTGATATAATAGTCTATGGAAAAGGATTAGGAGGTGGTTTACCAATTGGAGCATTTACTGCAAATAAAAGAGTAATGGACTGCTTACATAAAAAACCAATTATGGGTCATATATCAACCTTTGGAGGAAACCCAGTAATCTCTGCATGTGCTTATTCAACATTAAAAAAGATTACTTCATCGAAAATAATGCAGAATTGCATTAAAAAAGAAAAATTAATAAGATCATTATTAGTACATCCTGAAATAAAAGAGGTCCGAGGTAAAGGATTAATGTTATGTATAATTTTAAATACTTCAAAAAAAGCAAATAAGGTAATTCTAAAAGCAAAAGAGAATGGACTATTACTTTTCTGGTTATTAATAAATAAAAAAGCAATAAGAATTACTCCGCCACTAACAATTACAAATAAAGAAATTAGAAAAGGCTGTAATATTATTTTAGATATTCTAAATAATAAAATATAAGTATGTTAATTAGTTTGTTAAGAAATAAACCTTTCTTAAAACATAAGTAATTCATTCTGCATTATTTTTATATAGAGATATTTTCTGTATGGATATAAATGATGTAAAATTCTCGGTCAATAGATTTGAAAAAATGATCAATGATAATTCATTGCTTTTTTTTGACTCATTTGAATTTGAAAACATTATTACTTATTACTTAGAAAATGGCAAAACTGAATATGCCAAAAAAGCTAGTGATCTATCACTAAGTCAACATCCAACATCTCCTAATCTTATTTTATTAAAAATTGAAATATACATTAATGAAAATAATATTAATGAAGCCGATAAATTATTAACCTCAATGCTAATTGATGAAAATATAAATGAAGAAGTCTATATTTTAAAAGCTAACATCTTATCTAAGAAAAAACTACACACTAAGGCAATTAAATATCTAAATAAGATTTTATACACAGCTGAAAATAAAAAAGAAATTCATTATTTAATAGGGCTAGAATACCTATTTCTTGAAGATTTTATTGAGTCAAAATCAAATTTCATAAAAAGCCTAAGCTATAACTCATTAGACCATAGTACGTTATATAATATAATTTACTGTTTTGAAATGCTTAATGATAAATACAGCTCAATGAACTTTCTAAAAAAGTATATAAATAAAAATCCATACTGCGAAATATCCTGGTATAATATAGGTAAATTATACTACTCATTAAAAGATTATAATCAAGCAATCAAATCTTTTGATTATTCAATAATATCAGATAGTAATTTCACTAGTCCCTATATTGAAAAAGGAAAAGTACTGCAAAAATTAAAAAAATATCAAGAAGCAATAACTACCTATAAGGATTTATTATCAATCAAAAAAAATTCCTATTATGCAATGCTAAAAATTGGATATTGCTATGAAAAAATTAAAGAGAATAGTAATGCATTAGCATATTATTACAAAGCTGTACACACAGAGCCTTCATTTGATAAAGCATGGTATAGGCTAGCTAAATATTTTTTTAAAAATAAAAAATTCAAAAAAGCTAATGATTATATAGAGAAAGCTATTAGAATAAATCAAGAAAAATCTAAATATTGGAAATTATATTTAAAATGTGCTTCTTTAATTTCGACAAAAAATTAGTAGCTTAACACTAATTTTATAGCAAATTATAATTTTGACAAAGAACCTAAAATATTATATAGCTGTTTCTCTAAAAGGAATGGCAATGGGTGCTGCTGATGCAGTTCCAGGGATTTCAGGTGGAACAATAGCATTACTCTTAGGAATATATGAAGAATTAATTAGTACAATAGGAAATATTAATTTATCATTATTTAGGGACCTTAAAGAGCATGGAATAAATTCTTTTTGGAAAAAAATTAATGGGAATTTTTTATTATCATTAATAATTGGCATGGGAATTAGCTTAGTTACATTTGTTAAGATAACTGCATATTTATTTGATAAACACCCAATATTAATTTGGTCATTCTTTTTCGGACTTGTACTAGCAACTATATATGTATTATATAAACTAATAAAATCATGGAATTATATCAATTTAATTTTTGTTGTAGCTACCACATTTATATCCATTTACATTAGCGGAATAAGCATAATAGTTGATATTGACATAGATCTTATATATATTCTTATATGTGGAATTATAGCTGCATCAGCTATGATTATTCCAGGAATATCTGGAGCCCTTATATTAGTTATATTAGGTTTATATCCTACAATGATTAATGCAATTAATAACTTAGAATTTGACAAAATAATAACATTTGCTTCGGGTTCAATAATAGGACTATTAAGTTTTAGTAAAATAATAAAATGGATGCTTAGTATAAACTCATCCCTTACCTATTCTATTCTTTTAGGTTTTGTTATTGGCTCACTAAGTAAAGTTTGGCCTTGGAAGTCAGAATTAGAACAAAATATTTTACCTTCATCTTATATTGGAGAAAATTATCTTTTTTATTCAATAATTTTAATTTCAATTGGTTTTTTATTAATTTTTTTGTTAGAAAAAATTCAAAAATTGAATAATTGAAAAAATCTGAAAATTTATATTCTTCACTTTCAACACTAATTAATGGAATTCTAATGGGTACAGCAAATAAAGTACCTGGAGTTTCTGGTGGTCTTGTAGCAATTGCAATTGGGTTTTATGAAGAACTTGTTTTTTCTCTAAAAAAGATAGATAGAAGAGCATTCAAATTTTTATTTTCTGGTAAATTAACAAGATTTTACAATCACATTAATGGGCAATTCTTAATTCTAATACTTTTGGGTATAGTAATTAGTTATTTTTCTACATCAAAATTACTTGACTTCTTATTAGAAAGATACGAGATATATGTGTGGAGTTTGTTTTTTGGGCTTGTTATTGGTACTGTTTATCACTTAAAAAACAAGATATATAGTTGGACTAGAGAAAGCATAATTATTCTCCTTTTAGGCATAATAATAGGAATAGGAATAAGTATAATGAATCCAGCTAGTGAAAATGATAATTTAATTTTTGTTTTTGTATGTGGAATAATTAGTGTGTCCGGAATGATTTTGCCTGGTCTCTCTGGCTCATTTATTCTTATACTAATGGGGAATTACGTTCTTTTACTGGTAGATTCCGTGAATGCATTATACGATTCTATTTTTGAAATGATAAATGGGGACTTTTCTTTTGTTGATAATATTGATAGAATAAATAAGCTAAAGATAATTTCAGTGTTTGCAGCAGGATCAATGGCAGGATTAATTTTACTATCAAATATTCTAAGTTTCTTTTTAAGAAAATATGATCAATTATGTTACTCAATAATTATTGGATTTATACTTGGCTCTCTTGGGGTTATATGGCCATGGAAAAATAATATAGTTGAAAGTGATAAAATAGAAAGATATATCCCTGAATTAAATCAAGAAACATTTATAGGGATATTATTTATATTAATTGG
>SGZI01000003.1 GCA_004213965.1 Flavobacteriales bacterium | reverse complement strand
TTCTGTTCCATTATTAGCAGTAAATTTTATTTTTCTATCTAAACTATTGTTAGTAAAATATCCATTAATACCTTCTTTAGATTTGTTTGCTTTAATATATCCTTCAAATACTGGGGATTTTATTATAAATGAATCTTTCTCATAAATAATTTTTTCCATATCAACTATTTCTTTATGATTATATATCTGAATTGAGCCATCATTTAACAAATACATATTAAAAGGAATCTCTTGATTATCAGATGTATGTAAAGCCCCAATATATGAGCCTGAAGGCAATTTATAATCTTCATTACAAGAGAGTATAGTAAATAACAACACTATTAAATACTTTAATTTATTCATATAACAGACTTATTAATAAAATTGAAATTTAAAAAAACTTTTTAGATTTCATTAGAAGGTAACTATTATTATATTTGTTAAACCTAAGTATTTAAAATGAATATCTCATATAATTGGTTGAAACAATTTTTAAAACTAAAAGACTCTGCTGAAGAAACCGCACGCATACTTACAGAATTAGGATTAGAGGTTGAGGGGATAACAGATTTTCAATCAATAAAAGGCGGCTTAAAAGGGATCGTTGTTGGGAAAGTAAAATCTTGCAGAAAACATCCAAACGCTGATAGACTTAAAATAACAACTGTTGACATAGGGTTAAAAGAAAATATACAGATTGTCTGTGGAGCACCAAATATTGATTCTAATCAAACCGTTCCTGTTGCTACAGTAGGTGCTAAAATATACACAGATGATGATTCATGGACTATAAAAATGAGTAAGATTAGAGGAGAAACTAGTAACGGTATGATCTGTGGTGAAGATGAGTTAAATTTAGGGGACTCAACTGAGGGAATAATGATTTTAGATGATAAATATAAGGCAGGAACTCCTCTTAATGACATATTTAAAATAGACAATGATAAAATATTTGAAATTGGCTTAACTCCTAATAGATCGGATGCTATGAGTCATTTTGGAACAGCAAGAGATCTTAGAGCTGGATTACTACAAAGAGGTAAAAAATTAGAGCTAATTAAGCCATCTGCTACAGATTTTATAGTTGATAAAAAATCTACTAATCTTAAGATAAAAGTCGATAATGAAAAATTAGCTCCTAGATACTGTGGAATATTAATTGAGAATGTTGTTGTAGAAAATTCACCTGAATGGTTATTAAATAAATTGAATTCTATTGGTATATCCCCAATTAATAATATTGTAGATATAACTAATTATATTTTGCATGATATTGGACAACCTCTTCATGCTTTTGATTATGATAATATTTGTGACGACAAGATAAATGTAAAGACTCTTAAATCTGGTACTAAATTTACTACTCTTGATGGAATAGAAAGAAAATTAACTAATGATGATTTAATGATTTGCAGCGGAAATAAACCACTATGCTTAGCTGGAATTTATGGCGGCATGGATTCTGGGGTTTCTAAAAAAACTACTAAAATTTTCTTAGAAAGTGCTTATTTTGATCCTATTACTATCAGAAAATCTTCAAAACATCACGGACTAAATACCGATGCTTCATTCAGATTTGAAAGAGGTGTTGATCCAAGTATAACCAAGCTTGCATTATTAAAAGCATGTGTACTGATTAAAGAAATTTGCAAAGGATCTATGGTCTCTAGTGAAGTTATAGACCTATATCCAAAAAAAATAGAAGACAAACAGATTATAATTAGTTTTAAAAATATTGAAAATCTAATTGGGAAAAAGATTGATAGAGAGATTATTAAAGAAATAATTACATCACTGGATATAAAGATTGAAAGTATTACTGAATCAAATCTTGGAATATCAATACCTGCTTACAGAAACGATGTTACTAGAGAGGCTGATATTATTGAAGAAATATTAAGAATATATGGATATAACAATGTAGAGGCGTCAAAGAAAATAAATAGATCTATAACGGTCTGCGATCAATTTTCAAAAAATGATTTTGAAAATAAAATCTCTAACCACCTAGTTTCTCTTGGATTTGTTGAGATAATGACTAATTCTCTGGTGTCACCTAAATATAATGAAGAAAATAAAAATATTAAGAATTCTGCTAATATTAATATTATTAATTCCTCAAGTGCTGAGTTATCAAACCTAAGAAATTCTTTAATGTTTACAGGAATTGAAGCATTATCTTATAATATTAACAGGAAACAGTCTGATTTGAAGATGTTTGAATTTGGCAAAACATACCTAAAAGAAAAAAACAAATATGTAGAAGATGAAAAATTATGCCTTTTAATTACAGGAGATAAATCATCTAAAAATTGGAATAAAAAAACAGAAAAAAGTGATTTTTATTATATTAAAGGAATAGTTAACTCAATTATTGAACAACTTAATATAACCAACCTAAATTCACTTCCAGTAAAAGACAAAAACCTGACTGAAGGAGAAACAATAGTTCATAATAATTTGACAATAGCAAATTATGGTATTGTTAACAAGGAAGCTTTAAATATTTTTGATGTAGATCAAGAAATATATTATGGTGAAATTAACTGGACAAATATTATAAAAACTGTAGATAATAAACCTGTATTAGTTAAGAAAATTCCAAAATACCCTGAGGTATCAAGAGATTTATCTATTTTAATTGATGAAAATGTAAATTTTGAATCAATCTATGATATTGCATATAAAGCAAATAAAAAACTTATAAAAAACATCAGTCTTTTTGATGTTTATGTTGGAGGAAATATGCCTAAAAATAAAAAAAGCTATGGTCTTAACTTCAATATTTCAGATGAATCTAAAACACTTTCTGACAAAGAAATAGATGGTTTAATGAATAGAATAACTAATAGTATTATTAAAGAATTTGGCGCAGAATTAAGATAGCTAGAAATTAACTATACATTTTATCTCTTAGGTTTTTTATCTTTTCATCACGCATATATTCATCAAATGTCATATATCTATCAATCACACCTTTCGGTGTTAGCTCTACTATTCTATTAGCTAAAGTTTGAGCAAATTGATGATCATGAGTTGTCAACAAAACTGTCCCTTTATATTTTTTTAATGAATTATTAAATGTGGTTATACTTTCAAGATCAAGATGATTAGTGGGTTCATCTAGCATTAAAACATTAGCTTTTTTCATCATCATCCTAGAAATCATACATCTAACTTTTTCACCACCAGACAGAACATTGCACTTTTTCAATGCTTCCTCTCCTGAAAAAATCATTTTACCAAGAAAACCTCTTAAATAAACCTCCTCCTTTTCTTCTTCAGTTGTAGCCCATCTTCTAAGCCAGTCTACTAAATTTATATTGTTATTAAAAAACTCATTGTTGTCTAAAGGCAAGTAGGACTGTGAAGTTGTTATACCCCAATCAAATTTTCCTGAATCTGAATTAATATTTCCATTTAGAATTTCATAAAAAAATGTTGTAGCTCTAGAATCTTTTGAGTAAAAAAGAACTTTATCAGCTTTTGCAAGGTTTAAATTTATATTACTAAAAAGCACATCACCCTCAGTAGATTTGCTCAAATCTTCTATGTTTAGAATTTGATCACCAGCTTCTCTTTCAGTTTCAAAAATGATTGCAGGATATCTTCTGCTAGAGGGTTTGATTTCTTCAATGTTTAGTTTCTCAATCATCTTCTTTCTACTAGTAGCCTGTTTGCTTTTCGCAACGTTTGCACTGAATCTTGCAATAAATTGTTCTAATTCTTTTTTCTTTTCTTCAGCTTTCTTATTCTGCTGTTGACGTTGTCTTAAAGCTAGTTGTGAAGACTCATGCCAAAAAGTATAATTACCAGAATAATGATTAATCTTGCCAAAATCAATATCTGAAATATGTGTACAAACTGAATCTAAAAAATGTCTGTCATGTGATACAACAATTATACAATTATCAAAGTTTGCTAAATAATTTTCTAACCAACTAATCGTGTGATAATCTAGATCATTTGTAGGTTCATCCATAATTAATACATCAGGATCTCCAAATAAAGATTTAGCTAATAATATTCTAACCTTTAGCTTTGGATCAACATCTTTCATCAACCTGTGATGTAATTCTTCCTCAATACCTAAATTTGAAAGAAGAGAAGCCGCATTACTCTCAGAATTCCATCCATCCATTTCTTCATACTTTTCTTGCAAAACCCCTATTCTATCAGCATTTTCATCAGAATAATCTTCATAAAGTTTATCAATTTCTGATTTTAGGTCAAATAAATTTTTATTCCCCATAATAACTGTTTCAAGAACTGTTCTTTCATCAAAAATTGTGTGATCTTGTTCTAAAATAGACATTCTTTTGCCTGGCTCAAGAAAAACATTTCCAGATGTAGGATCTGTTTTTCCAGCTAATATTTTTAAAAATGTTGATTTCCCAGAACCATTTGCTCCAATAATACCATAACAATTACCATTGTTAAATACAGTATTAACATCATCAAAAAGCACTCTTTTTCCGAATTGTATTGACAGGTTAGAAACTGATAACATACTTATCTATTTTTAGGCTTGCAAAAATAGATAAATTAATTACCTTTTTTGTAGTCTTTTAGAAAATTTTCTAATCCTATATCCGTAAGTGGATGTTTTAAAAGTCCTAGAATAGACTTTAAAGGTGCAGTGATAACATCTGCGCCAATCTTTGAACAGTCAATAATATGCATTGTATGTCTAATAGATGCTGCAAGAATTTCAGTAGAGAATCCGTAATTATCATAAATTTCTCTAATTTCAGAAATTAAGCCTAAACCATCAGTTGAAATATCATCTAGTCTTCCAATAAATGGAGAGACATATGTTGCTCCTGCCTTAGCTGCTAAAAGGGCTTGTCCAGCAGAAAAAACTAAAGTAACATTAGTTTTTATATTATTGTCACTAAAATATCTAGCTGCTTTTATTCCATCTTTTATCATCGGAACTTTTACCACAATTTGTTTGTTAAGAGATGAAAGCTCTTCACCTTCTTTTAACATACCCTTATAATCTGTTGAAATTACTTCAGCCGAAACATCTCCGTCAACAATATTACAAATGTTTTTATAATGGTCTAAAATATTTTGCTTTCCAGTTATTCCTTCTTTAGCCATAAGTGAAGGATTGGTAGTCACGCCATCAAGTATTCCTAAATCTTGAGCCTCTTTAATTTGGTCTAAATTAGCTGTATCAATAAAAAATTTCATTATAAGTGTTTAGATTAGAATTTCAAATTTACAATAATTGCTAGATAATAGTTAGCTAAGTTATTAACATATTATATCTAATAATTTTTCATTACAATATATTCAAATAATCTTTGAGGTAGTATGAATTTTAAAAATGGAGCTAGTGTTTCAATAAATGATCCTGATAAATATTTTTTATTTGGTGTTTTTAAATTAAGAATTTTATAAACCAGTTCCCCAATTTTTTTTGGATTTGCTCCTGAATCAATATGTTTATTCATGATATCTAATCCTTTTTTATAAGATGTCTTGTATGGTGAATTATCTTTTACTGGTGAATGAAATCTTCCATTAGGTATATTTGTTAAATAATCGCCTGGAGCAAGACTAACAACATTTATTTTAAATTCTTTAGTTTCCATATTTAATGTTTCTGAAATTAGATCTAACGCCGCTTTACCAGCACTATAAACTGATCTAAAGGGGGATCCGACATAGCCTGCAATAGAAGTAATATTAATAATCAAGCCATTACTTTCTCTTCTCATATGCGGAAGAACTGCTTTAATCATATTAATTGGTCCGTATAAATTTGTTTTAAAATGTTTATGTATTTCCTCTTCAGGAATCTCTTCTAAAGGTCCTGTAATACCAACTCCTGCATTATTTATTAGTACATCTACCCTTCCCTGTTCATTAATAACATGCTCTACACATGATCTTATTTGATCATTATTAGTAACATCCAAGGTTAATAGTTTGAATTTAGAGTTGGGATATCTGGATATATCTCTACTAGTACCGTAAACAATATATCCTTTATCATTAAGATATTCACCAATAGCTTTACCAATACCTGATGATCCTCCAGTAATTAAGATTACTTTATACATATTGCAGTTAAAAAAAATGGCAAGCTACCTACATCACACTGCTACAACCGAATACCTTTGCTACGTTCCCGTTCTGGAGGATTAATCAGGAGCTAGTTGTGTAGGACTTGCCAATGCAAAGATACAATTTTTGGTATTAGTCAATAATATTTTTTGGGTAATTTAAAAATATATAGCTTAAATTTACTCCACTAAACACTACTATGATAAAAATATATATTCAGAATATAATTACAACTCTTATTGTGTTAATGTTATTGATTAGCTGTAGTGAGAATCAATCTAAAACATTACCAAAAAATAATTTAATTCCAACAATCTACTCATATGAAATAATCAATGAATTTCCTCATGATATTAATGCATATACACAAGGTTTGGAATTTTATAATGGAGACTTATATGAAAGTATTGGAAGATATGGTAAGTCAGAACTTAGAAAGGTTGATTACAAATCTGGAAAAGTATTGCATAAAAAGAAAATTAATGGAAAGTATTTTGCTGAAGGAATAACTATTAAAGATGATTTGATATATCTATTATCATGGAGAGAGAAAGTTGGGTTTATATATGATATTAATACTTTTAATATTTTGGATTCTTTTTCTTACAACAAAAGTAAAGAAGGATGGGGTTTATGCAATGATGGGGAGACTCTTTATAAAAGTGATGGCACAGATAAAATATGGTTATTAGATCCAAAATCATTGGAAGAGCTAGATTACATTCAGCCTCACACAAATAAAAGGAAACTTACCAATTTAAATGAGCTTGAATGGATTAATGACAGAATATATGGGAACATATATGGTGCTGAGGGCATTGCAATCATAAATCCTGAGAATGGAATAGTAGAGGGTGTTATTGATTTATCATCATTAAGAGAAAAAGTAACAAACCATAAAGATTTAGATGTATTAAACGGTATTGCATATAATAAAACCTCTAACAGTATTTTTGTAACTGGTAAAATGTGGGATAAACTTTTTGAAATAAAAATCTTTCCAAAAAAATAGATGAAAGTCTTAGAAAAAGAAATTTTAGTGTCTAAAAATGATTTAGATGACTTAAATCATGTAAATAATGTTGTGTACATACAATGGATACAGAAAATTGCTAAAGAACACTGGAAAAAGCTTGCTTCAAATGAAATTTTAGATAATTATTATTGGGTATTGCTAGAACATCAAATAAAATACTTGTATCCTGCGTTATTAAATGACAAAATTAGAATTAAGACATATATCGATAAGACAGAAGAAATTAAATCAAGTAGGATAGTTGAAATTTACAATAATGATACTAATAGGTTGCTTGTAAATTCTAGGACTATTTGGTGTTTAATTAATTCTAAAACAAATAAACCTACTAGAATACCAGATGAAATAACACAAGTATTTAACAAATGAAAAGATTTCTACTAATATTTACATATTTAATGGCTATAATCATTTGTAGTAGCTGTGACAATGATTTTGATTTTGAAATAAGTTCTGGAAATTTATCATTTTCAAAAGATACAGTATACTTAGATACAGTATTTACAAATATAGGGTCTAGCACCTATAACTTAAAAGTTTATAATAATTCCAATGATAACATTTTAATTCCGAACATTAACTTAGGAAATGGAGAAAATTCCTATTATAGACTGAATGTTGATGGCATTTACGGCTCTGATTCTAGTGCAGGAAAATATTTTGAAAATATTGAACTTCTAGCTAATGATAGTCTATATATTTTTATCGAGACAACTGTAGATATTGAAGATTTATCAGATCAAAGCACTCAGTTTCTTTATACTGATCATATTCAATTTAATAGTGGTGAAAATCAACAAAAAGTAGATCTTGTAACATTAGTAAAGGATGCTGTTTTTGTCTATCCTCAAAGATATTTAGACAATCAGACAAATGAGTATATTATTGAAACCTTAAGTTTTGATATAGACGGCGATGGAGCTAATGATGAAACAGATATAGAAGGTAGATTTCTTAATATAGATGAATTAAATTTCACTTCTGAAAGACCATATGTAATCTATGGATATGCTGCTGTTCCTGAGAATGAACTGCTAACAATTAATCCAGGATCTAGAATTCATTTCCATGCAAATTCAGGGTTAATTGTTACTAATGGTGCGTCAATAAAAATAAATGGTGAATTTAGTTTAGATCAGGAAGCATTAGAAAATGAAGTAATTTTTGAAGGAGACAGGCTTGAACCAATATTTGAAGATGTACCAGGTCAATGGGGAACAATTTGGTTGTTTGATGGAAGTGTTAATAATGAGATTAATTACACAACAATAAAAAATAGTTCTATTGGACTTTACCTCAGTGGTGATTTTCAAGAAAATCAAGAAAAACTGCTTATAAAAAATAGCAAAATTTACAACTCAAGTAATTTTGGTATTCTAGCCAAAGGATCTTCTATTAAAGCAGAAAATATAGTTATAAATAATTCTGGCCAATCATCATTTGCTGCAACATATGGCGGAAAGTATAATTTTACACATTCTACAATTACTAACTATTGGAATTCTGGATTTAGGCAATTTCCAGCGATTTTACTTAATAATTATTTAATTGATTCTGAAGGTAATACATTAAATAATGATGTTTTAGAGGCATATTTTAATAATTGCATAATATATGGTAGTCAAAATATTGAATTACTTGTTGAACAGCTAGATGACTCAACTCTGGACTACAAATTTAGTAACTGCTTGCTGAAATTTTCAGATATAAATAATAGCTTTAACACAGCTATTTATGATTTTGGAAATCAAGAACATTTTGAAAACTTAATATTAAATGAAGATCCATATTTTTTAGACCCATATGAAAACAATATGATTATAGGTGTTAACTCTGCAGCAATAAATCAAGGTAATCAGGTTTATTCAGCTATAGTTCCTTTTGATTTACTTAATGTAGATAGAACTAACAATCCAGATTTAGGCGCATATCAGCATATAATTCAGGATGATTAAGACTTGAATAATGGCCTATCCTTCATCATTTTTTTAACAGAAACTGCAATTTCACTAAGCATATTCTCATTAGCCTTATTTATAATGGACTTGTCAATATATTCTACTATCTTAACCATATCATCTTCTACTAAACCTCTTGTGGTAACTGCTGCTGTACCAACTCTAATTCCTGAAGTAATAAAAGGAGATTTATCATCAAACGGAACCATATTTTTATTAACAGTTATCTCCGCCTGACCTAAAATTCTTTCAGCCTCCTTCCCTGTTATATTTTTATTTCTTAAATCTATAAGCATCATATGATTATCAGTTCCTCCAGAAATAATATTATATCCCCTATCTACAAAAGCCTTAGCCATTGCATCTGCATTCTTTTTTACTTGAAGTATATAATACATGTATTCATCTGTTAAAGCCTCACCAAAAGCTATTGCTTTAGCTGCAATAACATGTTCTAAAGGGCCTCCTTGATTTCCAGGAAAAATTGCCGAATCTAATAATGATGACATTTTTTTCAATGATCCATTCTTAAGTTTAATTCCAAAAGGATTATCAAAATCTTCACCCATCATAATTAACCCGCCTCTTGGGCCTCTTAATGTTTTATGAGTAGTTGTAGTAACTATATGGCAATATGGCAAAGGATCATTAAGTATTCCTTTAGCTATTAAACCTGAGGGATGAGATATGTCAGCCAATAATAAAGCATTAACGCTGTCTGCTATTTGCCTAAATTTCTTATAGTCTATGTCTCTTGAATAAGCAGAAGCTCCAGCAATAATCAATTTAGGTCTTTCTTTTTGGGCTATATCCATAATTAAATCATAGTCTAACCTACCTGTTTGTTTGTCTACACCATAGAAAACTGGTTTATATAATTTACCAGAAAAATTAACTGAAGAGCCGTGAGTAAGGTGTCCTCCATGCGATAAATCAAAACCTAATATTTTATCGCCAACGTTTAAACAAGCAAAATATACAGCAGAGTTAGCTTGACTTCCTGAATGTGGTTGGACATTTACCCAAGCAGCACCGAATAATTCCTTAGCTCTCTCAATTGCTAAAGTTTCAATTTCGTCAACAACTGCACAACCACCATAGTATCTTTTTCCAGGATAACCTTCTGCATATTTATTAGTTAGTACTGAACCTGTTGCTTTTAAAACCTGATCACTTATAAAGTTCTCAGATGCAATTAACTCAATTCCTTCAATTTGACGAGATTTTTCTTGATCAATTAAATTGAAAATTTCAAGATCTTTTTGCATATTTTTACTAAATTAAATTTATAAGTCAAAAATAATCAATAGAATATTTTAATTAAGAGAATTTTTGAAATTTGAATTAATATTTATTAACACTTAAAAATGAGCAGTAAGATCAACATAAAGAATAGAAAAGCTAAATTCAACTATGAATTACTTTCAAAATATGTTGCTGGAATTGTCCTAAATGGCTCAGAGATTAAGTCTATTAGACAAGGTAGGGCAAGTATATCAGAAAGTTTCTGCAAATTTGACGACAAAGGAGAATTATATATTTTAAATATGAATATTGAAAAATATTCACACAGCACCGTTGAAGTATATAACCCAAAAAAACAAAGAAAATTATTACTTAATAAAAAGGAGTTAAAAAAACTTCAGAAAGAAATAATAAATTCTAGTAACACAATTATCCCTTTAAAATTATTTATAAATGAAAAAGGATTAGCTAAAATTGAAATCTCATTAGCAAAAGGAAAAAAACTTTATGACAAGAGAGAAACAATTAAAGATAGAGATAATAAAAAGGCATTAGACAGGTTAAAAAAAATTAAAAATCAAAAATAATCTATTCTTTTTCTTTTAAAAGTGGCACAAATTGAAACTCACCATACTCTTTTATATCAAAATTATCATCTGAAATCTTAACATACAGTGTCATAATCTGAATATTTTCCCCAAGAGGAATAACTAATCTCCCACCTATCTTGAGCTGATTTAATAATGGTTCTGGAACAAATGGTGCTCCTGCAGTAACAATAATTGAATCAAATGGAGATTCTTCTTCTAACCCTCTGTATCCATCACCATAAATTATTTTTTTTGGATAATAGTTTATTGAAGGCAGGAAATTGACAACCTTTTTATATAGTTCCCCTTGTCTTTCTATAGTATACACATTAACTCCCAATTCACAAAGCACTGCAGCCTGGTATCCACTTCCAGTTCCAACTTCTAAAACTTTATCACCCTTTTTTAATTTGAGTAATTCTGTCTGAAAAGCTACAGTAAATGGCTGAGATATGGTTTGATTAGCAGATATAGGAAATGCTTTATCTTGATATGCATGATCAATAAAACCAGAATCCATAAATAAATGTCTTGGAACATTGCCAATTGCATAAAGGACTTTTTCATCATTAATCCCTTTAGATTTTATTGTTTCTACTAATCGATTTCTTAGTCCTTTATGTTTAAATGAATCATTCAATGCTTATAGTTAAATGTAAGTTTATAAATATCAATAAATTTATAACTATTATTTGATCTTAAATATATTAAATTTGCAAAAACAATCTATGTTAAAAATAGGAGTAATTGGTGCTGGTCATCTAGGAAAAATTCATATTAGACTTCTTAAAGAATCTAAAAGGTACAATCTAATAGGTTTTTATGACAATAACTCTTCTGTTTCTAAAATAGTTTCAAAAGAACTTTCTTGTGCTTATTATAATTCATTTGAAGAATTAATAGATGCTGTTGATGTTGTTGATATAGTAACTCCTACTCCATCTCATTTTCAGTATGCATCTAAAGCTTTATCTAATAAAAAACACATCTTTGTTGAAAAACCAATAACAAATAATTTAGAGGAAGCAAATCAAATGATTAGTCTTGCTAAAAATAATAATCTCAAAGGTCAGGTTGGGCACGTTGAAAGATTCAATCCTGCGTATTTATATGCAAAAGAAAAAATAAGCAATCCAATGTTTATTGAAACTCATAGATTAGCTCAATTTAATCCTAGAGGAACTGATGTGCCGGTAATACTTGATCTAATGATTCATGATATAGATATAATTCTAGATTTAGTTAAGTCTGAAATAACTAATATATCTTCAAATGGAATATCTGTTATTAGCAAGTCTCCTGACATTGCAAATGCAAGAATTGAATTTGCTAATGGATGTGTTGCTAATTTAACTGCTAGCAGAATTTCATTGAAAAATATGAGAAAATTCAGGGTATTTGAAAAAAATAAATATATTTCAATAGACTTCCATAAAAAGAATTGTGAAGTTGTTATGATGAATAATTTTTCTGATGGAGATCCTGAAAATGGGTTAATTTTAGAAAATGCTGAAGGGATAAAAAAACAGGTAAGTATTGATAAAAGCGTAATTTCAGATTCTAATGCTATATTAAGTGAACTGGAGAGCTTAGCTGATTCTATAGAGAAGAATCTCACCCCGACTGTCTCACTAGTAGATGGTCAAAAAGCATTAAAAATTGCGCTAGAAATAATAAAATGTTTTAATAACTAATTAATGGAAAAAATATCAATTATTGGAGCAGGAACTATGGGTAATGGAATTGCTCAAGTTTTTGCAATGAACAATTACAAAGTGAATCTAATTGATCTAAATTTAGATTCATTATCAAAAGCAATAGGCACTATCTCTATTAATCTTGACAGAATGATTAAAAAAGATGTTATATCAGAGGATCAAAAATTGTTATTTCTTGACAATCTTTCAACATCAACTAATATAGCAGATGCAAAATCATCTAAACTTGTCATTGAAGCTGTTACTGAAAATATTGAAATAAAGTTAAAGATTTTCCAAGAGTTAGATCAATTATGTTCTTCAGAAACTATACTTGCTACAAATACGTCATCAATATCAATAACAGAAATAGCAGCGGCTACAAATAGAGAAGATAAAGTTATAGGAATGCATTTCATGAACCCTGTACCTATTATGAAATTAGTTGAAGTTATTAGAGGGCGTAAAACAAGTGATCAGACCACGAATACTATAATAGAACTGTCAGAAAAAATTAAAAAGATTGCTATTGAAGTGAATGATTACCCTGGCTTTATTGCAAATAGAATTTTACTGCCTATGATAAATGAAGCAATTGAAGCATTGCATACTGGTGTTGCTAAAGTCCAAAATATTGATAGCATAATGAAAATAGGAATGGGACATCCTATGGGCCCCCTTCAGTTAGCAGATTTTATAGGACTTGATGTATGTGTTTCAATACTTGAAGTTATGCATGAAGGACTAAAAGACATAAAATATGCACCATCAGATTTACTAAAAAATATGGTTAAGTCTGGAAAATTAGGTGTTAAATCTGGTGAAGGTTTTTACGATTATTCTAATGGTAAAAAAGCGCAAATAGTTGCTAAACAATTTCAATAAAAGCATTAAATGAGTATTAGTAAAAATTTAAGTAATCTCAATAATTCTCTTGAAGATTCAGTAAAATTAGTTGCTGTTTCTAAAACAAAATCCAATCAGCAGATAATGGAAGCTTATAATAATGGGCAAAGAGTTTTTGGTGAAAATAAAGTTCAAGAACTATCAGCAAAACATGAAGTATTACCAAAAGATATTGAATGGCATATGATTGGACACTTACAAAGAAATAAAGTAAAATATATAGCTGGCTTTGTAAAACTCATTCATAGTGTAGATAACATTAAATTATTAAAAGAAATTAATCGTCAGGCGCTTAAATACAATTTAACTATTAATTGTTTAATTCAAGTTAAAATTGCCTCTGAAGAAACAAAATTTGGGATGTCTAAAGAAGAAGTAAAAAACATGTTAGATTCTCAGGTATTTAAAGAATTAAAAAATGTTTCGATCGTAGGATTAATGGGAATGGCTAGTTTTACAAATAATCAAGAAATTCTTAAAAAGGAATTTAGTTTTTTAAACACGTTCTTCAAAGAACTTTCTAAATCTTATTCAACTATGAAAATTTTATCAATGGGAATGAGTGATGATTATAAACTAGCAATTGAAAACGGAAGCAATATGATCAGATTAGGTAGCTCTATTTTTGGCTCAAGAAATTAAAATACTTTATTATATACGCAATAATAGATATAGAAACTACAGGTGGTAAATTCAATCAAGAAAAGATTACCGAAATAGCTATTTATAGATTAGAAAACAATGTATTAACTGATCATCTTCATACATTGGTACATTCAAAAAAAGAAATTCAACCATTTGTTCAAAATCTAACAGGAATAAATAAAAAAATGCTAAAGAATGCCCCTAAATTTATTACTATTTCAAAAAAAATTAATGAAATAACTAATAACTGTATTCTGGTAGCTCATAATGCAGACTTTGATTATAGAATGTTAAAAAATGAATTTAAAAATATTGGCATAAACTATAGTAGAAAAACATTATGTACTATAGAAGTATCTAAAGAACTTATTCCCAATGAAGATTCATATAGTTTGGGAAAATTAGCTGATAGTCTAGGTATAAAAATTAAAAATAGACATAGAGCTGATGGCGATGCGTTGGCTACTCTAGAACTATTTAAAATCCTAATAAATTTAGACAAAGGGGATAATATTCAAAACTTTGTAAAATAGATGACTAAACAACTAATTACAATAATAGGCCCAACAGCAGTAGGAAAGACCAGCTTAGCAATAAAAATTGCCAAATTCTTTAAAACTGAGATTGTATCTGCTGATTCAAGACAGTTTTACAAGGAAATGAATATTGGCACTGCTAAACCAATAGAAAATGAACTTAATCAAGTAAAGCATCATCTAATAAACAATAAAAGTATTCACGACAGATACAATATCAATGATTATGAAAAGGATGCATTAAATTGTTTAAACGCAATATTTAAAAATAATAATGTTGCTGTATTAGTGGGTGGATCTGGTTTGTATATAAATTCAGTTATATATGGATTGGATGAAATCCCAGAGATAAATTTAGAAATTAGAAAATCAATTTATTCAGAATTAGAGCTTAAAGGAATAGTAAAACTCCAAGAAAAATTAAAACTATTAGACCCAATATCCTATAACAAAATAGATATAAACAATCCAAGAAGATTAGTAAGGGCTTTAGAAGTTTCTATATCTACTAAAAAACCATATTCAAGTTTTTTAAAAAAACCTAAAAAGAAAAGAAATTTTAACACAATTGTTTTAGGAATAAATCAAAATAGAGATCTATTATATGATAGGATTAATTCTCGAGTTGATGCTATGGTTGAAAACGGCCTAATAAATGAAGTTAAGGGATTATATAACCTAAAAAACCTAACTACTTTAAATACTATTGGTTATAGCGAAGTATTTAAACATCTTGAAGGAGATTATTCATTAAATGATTGCATAGCTGAAATAAAAAAGAACTCTAGGAGATATGCTAAAAGACAATTAACATGGTTTAAATCTATTGAAAATTCAAAATGGATAACTCCTGACTATAATTTTGAAGAAATTGTTGAGCACATTAATAATTTAATCAATAACTAACCTAAAACCTTCCCCGTGAATATTGTTTATTTTAACATTAGGATCTAATTCCAGTTGTTTCCTAAGTTTTGCAATATAGACATCCATACTTCTAGAAGTAAAATAGTTATCATCTCTCCATATTCTTGTTAACGCCAACTCTCTAGGCATAAGGTCATTTTTATGTAATATTAACATTTTTAAAAGCATATTTTCTTTTGGAGATAATTTAACATGATTGTTATCTTTAAATTTAAGATGTCTTAATTTAGAATTAAACTCAAAAGAACTAAACTTAAATTCAAACTCCTCTGTATCTAAAACTGCACTTAATTTATTTCTTTTTAGTATTGCTTTAATCTTGTATAATAGAACATCACTGTCAAAAGGTTTCTTAAGATAATCATCTGCACCAATTTTATATCCTTTTAATACATCCTCTTTTAACGATTTAGCAGTAAGAAAAATTAAAGGCATATCTTGATTAACTTCTTTTATCTCACCAGCTAAAGTAAATCCATCCTTATATGGCATCATAACATCCAGGATACATAGATGAAAATCGTATTTTTTAAATTTCTCAAATCCTTCCATTCCATTTTTTGCTAAAACAATATCATAATCATTCATTTTTAGAAAATCGCGAAGAATAATTCCAAAATTTGGATCATCTTCAACTAACAGAATTCTTTTTTTATCATTCATACTTTATTTTTTTGTAGACAACTCAATTGAAAATATAGACCCCTTTGTTAAAACACTTTCAAGACTTATTTTGCCATTGTGATAATCAATTATTTTCTTAACATATGCCAAGCCTAGACCATGGCCTTTCACATTATGCAAATCTCCAGTTTGTTCTCTATAAAATTTATCAAAAATTTTATTTTGAACATTTTTAGACATCCCTACTCCATTATCCTGAAACTTTAATATAATTTTATCATTTACGTTTTCAGTAGAAATTACAATTTCTGGAGCTTTATCACAGTATTTAATTGCATTATCTATAATATTTACCATAACATTAATTAAATGTGTCTCATTTCCAAATATCTCCTGCATATTTGCATTTAGATTTAAACTTACAGAACCTTTTTTATTATCTAATAATAATTGAACATGGGAGATTGCAATTTTTATCAATTCATCTACACTTAATGTGGTTTTATCAATTTCTAACTCTTTTTTCTCTAGCTGAGACATTCTTAATACATTTTCAACCTGATCATGCATTCTTTCATTCTCGTCTTTAATCATTTTAAGGTATTTTTTGATTAAACCTTGATCTTTAATAGTTTTAGGATTCTTTATTGAATCTAACGCTAGATTAATGGTTGCTATTGGGGTTTTAAATTCATGAGTCATATTATTAATAAAATCTGTTTTGATTTGAGAAATTTGCCTTTGTCTTAACAGAATCATCACAGTATATATATATACAATTATTATAATAAAAGTAAATATTATTGAAACAAGGGCAATAGAAATTATTGGAGCAACTAATAATGGAGTTCTTCTAGGAAAATTAACTTTAATAAGATAGTCACTTTCGTTATTTTCATCTGAAAAAAGTGCTGCTTCAATAGTATTTTTCCCTGCTTTAAAATTTTCAGATTTAATAGTAGTTAGCGAGCCTTTATTAAAAATTGCAAACTCAAATGGAACATCTACATTAACTCTTTTAAATCTATACTTTAAAAAATTCTTTAATGATATGACATTACCAACCCTTCTTTCAATTGTATTTTTTTTTGCAAGATCATGATATGCTGTTTCAAAAAGAATTTCTTTACTTTTTGAAATCTCACCTATTTTTGACAGAAATTGTTCTGAGCTTATACCAGCATATTCTCTTTCATTTTGAATCTTTAGAACTTTTGTTTCCCTTTCATTAGAAACTCTTCTAAGATTAATTGAGTCTTCTAAAATTTCAAGATCTTTTGATGCAGCAGAGGCAATTGATTTAGCAAATGTTCCTAGAGTAGGAAATTTTAGGTTTTCTTCAATTGATGCATTTCTATACATCATCACCTCATCATTATCTGCACTTTCTTTTATGATGTATAAGCTATTTATAGCTGTTGTATCTATTGTAGCTCCACTACTTATTAAATCTCTAAATTTAACTACATAACGCCTAAACTCTCTTCTTTCTAACCATTCAACTCCTTCAGATAATGCAAAATTAGTGTCTTTATTAAATTTTCTTTCTGCATCCTTGTAGATTTCTGTAATAAAAAATCCTTGGATAATAATAACCCCTATTAATGAAATACTCATTAATGTAATCAAGAGAATAAGGATTTTTTTACTCATAAATCAAATTTAAGGTAAAAATATAATGGATTAATTAATTTAACCTATCGTTAACATATGCTTTTTAAAAAATTTAACCAATAATCATATTGTGAATTTCCATTATCTTTTCTGTTAAATCAGACTTATTAATATTTTCTACAATATAATCTGACTTCTTTCTTTTAATTTGATCAGGTAACTGATTGTTAATGATTGAGATCACCTTATTACGTGAAAAATTATTTCTTTTCATCACTCTCGAAATCACATCTTCTTCTGGAGCAATGACACATATAATTTTGTCAAATATATCTTCACTATTATTTTCAAATATAATAGCTGACTCATATAGTATATAATCAGATTTTTGATTTAATAACCATTGGTTAAACTCTTTTGCAACATATGGATGAACTATAGAATTAATTTTATCTAGTAAGGCTTCATCATTAAAAACAACATCTGACAAATAAGCTCTGTTCAGCTCATTATTAATATATGATTCATCGCCAAAAACTTTTATGATTTCTGCTTGCAATTGCTTATCATTATGCATTAATTCTTTTGCAATTTCATCAGAATTAAATACAGGAATCCCGATTTTTTCAAACAACTTTGAAACAGTTGTTTTACCAGTGCCAATTCCTCCTGTAACAGCTACTTTTTTCATTCTATAATTACGTATTGAATTTGATTGTTTTCTATCCTATATTTGTTCACATTAATGGGTTTTTTTGTAATTGTGGAAATCAAAATAGAATTTTCACTGTTGATTGTATTTAAATCACATTCAACTCTAAAATCCATTGGATTTACAGATTTATATTCTCTTATACTGACACGATATAAAACTGTAACAATCTTAGGGAAATAATTAATTTTCATGTCATCCTTAATATTTACAATAGTTACAGGAACTTTAATAGATTCTTCCGTAAATTTCTCTACTTTTAGCTGAAAACCTACACTCTCTTCTGAATATATAACATTCTTGTTTTTTGAAGGGCTTATTCGAATACTGGAATTAATATCTGAATCAATCTGATTTAACACTAATTTTTCTGTTTCAATTACATTAATTGAATCAATTAAAGAATTTGGACCAGTTATAGCTATTGAATCTTTAGATAGTGTATAAGGCTGAAAAGAATCAAAACCAGATTTGTAATCTAATTCTAAATTTAATTTCAATGGAACCTTCTTTGATTCATACTGCTCAATTATAAAATCTATTTGATCTATAGAAGTAGATATTAAGGTAATTGGGTCATTGAATTTTGATTGCAGATCTGAATAATTTTTTTGTTTACTCCACTGGTATTTAGATTTAACTCTTTTCAGATCATTAAGTGATATTTCTATTATTGGTTCATCTAAATAATATTTAGCCAAATTATAACCATACCCACTTAAAACAACTACTATACTATCAACTGACTGATCTAATACCACCTGATCTGATGGTATATCTACAGGTTTGACTGCAAATGCTATAGTTTTAGTATAATTAGCAGTTAATTTAGATAGCATCGAATACACTAAAGCTAATAATACAAAAAAGATGAAAACATTAAATTTTCTTGTCTTATATATAGATCTTATCTTCTTTAACATAGCTATTGCTTTCTAAAAAACACTTCAGGCAAAATATCTTCTATGTTTTTCTTATTAAAAATTAATATAATACTTGATTTTAAATATCCATAGCCATATCCAAAAATCTGAATAGCGCTAGTGATAATTGATAGCAACCCTATCTTTAAACTTTTATTAAGATATGTTGAAGAGGTTACGATTAATAACATATAAACAGCTATTAGATATAATGGAATATAATTACCGTTAATTGATTCTACAATTGAAAGAATCAATACTATTAAAGCAAATGTCGGAAAATAATATATCAATCTAAATGATTTAGGATGCCATTGATTTAATATTGGTCTAACTAAACCAAATTTGTAGACCTGTTTAAAAAAACTACTAATTGACACCCTTCTCTTATGAAACACCATAACATTACTATATAATGCTGTCTTAAAACCTAATTGATTAAGTCTAATAGATAAATCAGGATCTTCACCAGGATGGATGTTTCCAAAACCATTTGATTTTAAAAAAGCTTCTTTAGATATCCCCATATTAAAACTTCTTGGCTGAAATAATTTTTTTCTAAAATTACCCCCTCTTATTCCCCCAGTAGTAAGAAAAGATGTCATCGAAAAGCTAACTGCTTTTTGGAAATCACTAAAAGAATCATGTGATCCATCTACACCTCCAAAACAGTCTACATAATTATGTTTTAAATTATTCATGCAATGATTCATATAATTCTCTGGTAATAAACAATCAGAATCTAATATTATAAAATAGCTTCCTTTTGCCATTTTCATTCCATAATTTCTAGAATCTCCAGGACCAGTATTATTTTTCTTGTAATAAGAAATATGTAAGTTATTCTTAAAATTATTTATTACCTCTTGGCAATCATTCGTTGATCCATCTTCAATAATTACAATTTCAAAATCTTTCTCAGAGGATAGTTTAATAAAACTTTCTAAAAGTTCTTTTATCTCGTTTGGCCTATTAAATACTGGGATAATAAAAGAAATATCTTTTTCATTCATAGATCAAATTTAGTTAAACAAGTAGATATAAAAAAAAGACCCAGTTTAAAAACCAGGTCTTTTTTATCTTTATTTCTAAACTATTATTTAATAATTAATTTAGAAACCTTTTGATAATCATTTACAGTAACTTTTATCATATAAAAACCTGCATTAATAGATGAAACATCTAACATATCTCCTGAAATAGTACTGCTAAGCACTCTTCTACCATTAATATCAAATAGTTCAATCTGTTTATCACCACCTATTGGTGATTTAATTGTGACATAATTACCATCTACTGGATTAGGATATATTTTTAGATTTGATAAATCAATCTCATCAACTCCTAGCGTACTAGAGACTGATAAAACAAATGCTCCATTATTTGCACTATATCCTTCAACCATTATATAGTAAGTTGTTGTTCCATCTGATGTAAAGGTGATTTCTGACTGTAAACCACAAGCATCATCATTATAAACAATTTGATCACCCGTACATGAGTCAAATATTCGAATATACGTGTCATATGAAGAGCCGCATAAAGAAATTGTTATTTCATCGCTCTCCCCATTTCCAGTATATGAATACCATAGATCATTAGAAGGATTATTGCCAGAATCTGTTGCATTACTAGTATCGCCTGAAATTTCCTGACCTGCCTCAAGCGGTAATGCTCCTGTACATTCATCATTACAAACATTGGTTACAACATATGTCTGATTACAATTTGGATCATCTCCCTCTACAGTAATTACATGAGCATCAGCTCCTGTATATGGACCAAATGTTAATACTCCAGTAGTTTGAGCATACTGCACATTTCCTAGGTCATCTGTCATTGTTAATAATGTAGAGGAGCCCATATCAGTAACATTAAACTCTACAGAAAATTGATCCTCACTACAATCTACATTCGCAACTTCAATAACAGGATCTGTACACGTATTCTCAGTAATTACAAGATCATATCCAACACTCTGAGGAGAAGCCCATGTAGAAATTACAAAATAGTAAGTAGTCCCTACATAAACATTCATATCAAATACTCTCTCATTACTACTAGATTCTCCTATTCCAGCAACACATTCTACCCCGATATCATCACAAGAATCATAAACAAATATTCCTGAATATGTAGCATCTGGAGACATAGACACATTAATTGATGTATCACTTGTTGCAGTATATGCATACACTACGTCATCACCATTAAGATAATAAGCAGCAGATTCATTACAGTTTTCTCCAGCACTACCCTCATAATCATCTTGATAATTAGCTGTGGTATCTGTAGTACTATAAGGTAAAGTATCTATTACAATAGGATCTGTACATACTCCTCCAACTGGTGGAATCATAAAGTAAACTCCATATAGAGGTGTCCACTCACTATAATTATCAGTGCCGCAAATAGCTCTAACATAAAAATCATATTCATCCCCTTGGGTTAATCCATCTAAGGTTACTGAGTTTGTACTAACTGCAATACCACTTCCAGTTGGATCAGGATCTCCTGAAGCTTGCAATACATACTCCCATTCTGTTTCACCAGTTGCTCCTGCTTCCCAAGAAGCATCAGCAGAGGAAGAAGTAAGATTAGATATTGCAACATTCAAAGGAGTGTCACAAGTAGGATTTACCTCAACTACAACAGCATCTAACATCATATAATAACCATCACCGTCAGTTGGAGGCACATGGAATGCAATATAATGCGCCCCAGTATATGCTGAAAGATCAATTGAAACCTCAGTCCATGAATCACCAGCTGCATATTCTGTAAGCTCGCTAACAACAATTGTAAAGTCTTCAGCAGCATTACCTGTGCTAGAGATTAAAACTTCCATACTATTTGTATCATCTTCATCCCAAGATTTAGCAGCAAATTTTAATCTATCGTTTCCTGTAAGGTTTAATCTAGGAGTAATTAAATAATCATCATTTTTTCCTTGATTATTATTTGTGTAAAGTGAAGCTCCCTGATCTCCTTCAAAAGCAAAACTTCCAGCAGAACCTGTAACCCAAGAAGCATTATTTGGTGCTTCAGCTGGAGATAAATCAAGTATTGTCCAGCAAATTTCAGTCTCAGAAGGTGCTGGAGTAACAGAATTAAACCCTTCTAAAAAAGGAAGTTCAAAAAGGTCCGCACATGCCGTAGTAAAAGCAAATCCAATCCAAGCACTATTTTCACTAGCACAAACCGTTCTAGCATAAAACATGTAATCGGTAACTGGTGTTAAACCTGAAAGACTTACAGAAGCTTCACTAACAGCTGTTCCCGAGTCAGAATCACCTGGAGCATCATCTTCAGAAGTAAGGATAATATACTCCCACCCATAGTCGCTCGCTGATGTCCAAGATACATCTGCAGTAGTACCCAAAATATTATCAACACTAAAGCCTGATGGATTAGAACATGATTGTGTAATCCCTTCAAAAGTTATGTTTGCATAAGACTGTCTTCTGCTTCCAGATGTAACGGCAGGTGGATTACTTGGGTCAATTGGAGCTGGATTAGTAAAATCACCTGTGCCTGTGTCAGAATAATTTACAAGTCCACGATAAACCCCAGTTGTTGCAGTACAATAAAAATCATTATCTGAACCATCATACTCATTATTGACATTAGATGTTTCATTAACTGCTACAAGAAGATTGTCTGTTCCATTGTATTCAAATGGTGTGTCGAGTGTAACACTTACCTCCTGATCTGTGATTGTAACAGTTCCACTAAATACTTGTGTTAATTCTGAAATATCAACCCAATTTACAGTTGTTGTTCCATCTACAACTTCATGTTGATCAAGAGAAGTGTGTCCTATCCAAATATCCCAACCATCACTATTAGCTAAATCAGTTTCTTGAGTAGCAGTATATTTTAGTCCTGTAATGGTACCTGATGCATTAATCTCACTGGCGTGATATATTACCTGAGAATAAGAGAATTTGTAATAAGGTTCTATAGGCATTTCTTCATTTACAACTGTACCTTCGCCAACCACAACTTGGGCTTGAAAGTTAACAGCAAATAGAAATGACAATAATAGTGTTAAAAGATAATTTTTTTTCATAATGTAATTGTTAATTTATAATTTTTTATTCCGATATATCATCGATTATAGCATCACTTACTCCCATATTACTAAAACCTCCATCATTATAGAGGTTTTGTAGGGTAACCCTTTTTGTAAGATCACTAAAAAGAGTAATTGTGTAGTTTGCACAATCAAGAGCAGTAGCATTACCAAGTGGAGACATTTTCTCTGCATAGGTAATAAAACTATCAAAGCCTTTTACTCCCATTCCTGCAGTTGTAGGGGTTGGTGATTGTGAAATTGTATTTACTCTAACATTTTTGTCTTTTCCAAAGAAATAGCCAAAACTTCTTGCAATACTTTCTAAGTATGCTTTATTATCTGCCATATCATTATAGTCTGGAAAAACCCGTTGAGCAGCCATATAGGTTAATGCTACTATACTCCCCCATTCATTCATAGCATCCTGCTTATAAAGTGTCTGCATTACTTTATGAAATGACATAGCAGAGACATCAGTGCCTTTTTGAGTCCAATCATACTTTTGATCAGTATATGCTCTACCTTTTCTAACGTTAATTGACATCCCTATAGAATGCAAAATAAAATCTAGCTTTCCTCCTAAAATCTTCATGGATTCTGACACTAAATTTTCAAGATCCTCTAACGAAGTAGCATCTGCTGCAATAACCTGTGAATTAGTTTTTTTTGCAAGCTCATTAATTTGTCCCATTCTCATAGCAACTGGTGCATTAGACAAGACAAAACTACCACCTTCTTCATGGACTCTTTCGGCAGTTATCCAAGCAATTGAATTTTCATCCAATGCTCCAAAAATAATTCCTCTTTTTCCTTTTAATAAATTATTTGACATGACTTAATATATCTTTCTGAAAGTTAAACAATTTTAATTACTAATTCAATAGCTGCTTTGCATGGGCTACAGCTGAGGCAGAAATCTTGTCTCCTTCAAGCATCGTAGCTATTTCAACTATTCGCTCTTCACTGGTTAGTTTAACCATATTTGTTATGGTTTTTTGATTTTCTTGAGTCTTTAATACTTTATAATGAGACTCGCCTTTTGCTGCTATTTGTGGTAAATGAGTAATGGTGAATATTTGCATTTTCCTACTCATCTGCTTCATTATATCTCCAATTTTTTGTGATATTTCGCCAGAAACACCCGTGTCTATTTCATCAAACATAAGAGTAGGTAATTGACGATAGTTTGCTAAAATTGATTTTATTGCAAGCATGATTCTTGAAAGCTCACCGCCAGAAGCAGATTTCTTTAAAAGTTTAAAATCAGATCCTTTATTGGCAGTAAATAAAAATGCTATATCATCTTTTCCATTTAAGTAAAAAGTGTCCTGTTTATTAATATCGATTTTGAATTTTGCATTTTTCATACCTAAATCATGAATTATTTCTTCAATCTTAGAAATAAAATTTGGTATACTAGCCTTTCTGTTTTTATGAATAAGATTAGCCTTATCATCTAATTGACTTCTTAACTGCTCACATTCAGAACTAGTTTGTTCTATTTTTTGATCTATATTTTCAGAAATTGAAATGCTATCACTAAGCTTTTTATAAATCTCTTCAAGCTCGGCAATTGTTGAAACAGAATGCTTTCTAAATAGATTATGAATACTGCTTAACTTACCATTAATTTCTTCTAATTTCACTGGGTTTTCTTCTAAACTATCTGAACTATTTTCAATCTCACCTGCAATATCATCTAATTCTATAAAAACTGATGAAAATCTTTCGTAAATATTACTAAATGAATCAGAGCTTTCACTCAAACGTTTAAGTGAGTTTTTTAAGTTATTCATTGTAGCAATCAATCCATATTTTTCATCTAATATCAGTTGATTACTTTGAACTAATTCTTCTTTTATAAAATTAAAATTTGCTAAATTTTTCTGTTCTTCTTCTAATTTTTCCAAGCTTTCATTTAAAATGCTAGATGATTCAATTTCGTTGGCTAAAAATAGATTATAATCAAGGGTTTTAATTAATTGA
Source organism: Flavobacteriales bacterium (assembly GCA_004213965.1). GTDB lineage: Bacteria > Bacteroidota > Bacteroidia > Flavobacteriales > Flavobacteriaceae. The sequence continues at coordinate 16,083 of SGZI01000003.1, read as the reverse complement.
TCTTTATTTTGAGTTAATTCCTCTAGTTCTTTTAATTTAGTATTGTATAAGTCTAGTGTACTTTTATATTCTTCAATAATTGATAGATTATTTGAAATTGAATCAATTACCTCAAATTGAAAATTGTTTTGTGTTAATTCTAAGGTTTGATGCTGAGAGTGTATATCAATTATAAAACTACTGATTGTTGATAATTGATTTAGATTCACCGGGGAATCATTTATAAAGGCTCGTGATTTTCCTGATGTTAAAATTTCTCTTCTAATAATTGTTTCAGTCTCATAATCAATTTGATTCTCTTTAAAAATTGATTTCAAATTATAGTTTCCTACATCAAAAACCCCCTCAATTATACATTTCTTTGAAACATCTTTTACTACTGATATATCAGCTCTTTTTCCTAGAATAAGGGAGAGCCCACCAACTAAAATAGATTTACCTGCACCAGTTTCTCCAGTAATGATTGACAAACCATTATTAAAACTTACTGAAAGGCCATCAATTAAAGCATAATTCTTTATTGATAATGTCTTTAACAATTGATTTAAATTAGACTATTAAAAGTACTAGTGTTTTTTTTTAAAAACTAATTTTTCTCCATTTATCAGAATGATTTGGAGCAATTTTAGATAGTGTAGATATTAAATTAGTTACTGGTATGCTTGGACCTCCACTAAAAACATCTTGTATTTCATTTGATTTGGTATCAAAGAACACTCTTAGAATAAATGAATTAGGTCTTCTCTTATTCATTTGATCCAATAGCATAAGAGATTTAGCAATTTTATTTTTAGCTTGTTTTATATCTGTAGACATAAAATCTAACCCCTTATAATGATAGTCGTATAACACTGTTCTATACTCCTTATATGTAGGAGAGAGAATATTATCAATTAAATAGTATCGTGATTGAAGTCCGTCATTAGGAGCCCAGCCTTTATAACCATTTTGTTGAGAAAAATCTAGAATTTTTTGTGCTTGGTTATAAAATAAATCTCCACTATTTGGCTCAAAAGTATCTGCATCTATTCCTAAAACCATGTATACATGGAAAGCAATTACTGAAACAAGGTTTGATTCAAAAATTTCAGGATTAAACCTTATGTTTTGAAACTCCTGATATCTAAATGTGAAATTCTTGTCATTAAAATTGTAAGCTGGAGAATTATATGACGAGTTATAGATAGGCCTAGATGATTGTATCTGTAGAGTTCCTTGAAAAACATCATTATCATAACTTGAAATATTAATAAACATATTACATTCAATTCTCTCATTATTTCTAATTTTTCTATTCGTCCATTTAGAGTTGTTTATAAACTCTGTTAATTGGTTTTGAAGTGAATTAAAAATCTGAAGATTTTCATTACCAGTCTGTCTAGCATCTACTGTAACTGTACAAGCTAGCTCTTGTGAAATTGAAAGAGATGTTGTAAAAAAAGCAACAAATAAAATTAATCTAAACATTTATTTCAGTCATTATATGATTAAGAATATCCTGAGCAACTTCAGATTTTTCTTTTAAATCAAAATTAGTTTTCTCTTGATTTTTGTTAATGATAGTGATTTTGTTTGTATCTGTTCCAAAACCTGCACCCTTATCATTTAGAGAATTTAAGATGATTAAATCAAGATTCTTTTCTTTTAATTTTTTCAAAGAATTCTTAATTTCATTTTCGTTTTCCAAAGCAAAACCAACTAAAAACTGATTTTTCTTAAGCTTTCCTAATTCTAATAAAATATCTTTTGTTTTTTCTAACTCAATATTTGGCTTAATATTGTCTTTCTTTATCTTTTTATTTGAAAAATCTTTAGGCTTAAAATCCGCTACTGCGGCAGCCATTATAACCACATCTACCTCTTCAAAGCATTTAATCACCTTATCATGCATGTCTTGTGAAGAAATCACATTGATTAAATTTATAGATCTATGTGATATTTTTTGATTTGAAGGACCACTTACTAGATATATCTCTGCTCCAAGATCAGCGCCTTTTTTGGCAATCTCATATCCCATTTTTCCACTAGAGTGATTTGATATGTATCTTACAGGATCAATTGCCTCATATGTAGGTCCAGCTGTAACTAATATTTTTTTACCCTTTAATGGTAATGAGTTTAGAATATCAGACTCAATAAAATTTAAAATTGAATCTGGTTCAGCCAACCTTCCCTCACCAATAAGACCACTTGCTAATTCACCCACTTCAGCAGGAATTAATATATTCCCATTAGCTGTTAGTTTAGATATAGATTCTTTAGTTGACGGATGTTTATACATATCTAAATCCATTGCTGGTGCAAAATAAACTGGACATTTTGCTGATAAGTAAACAGCTATAAGCAGGTTGTCACAATTACCTGATGCCATTTTTGATAAAGTGTTGGCAGTAGCAGGAGAGATTAATATTAAATCAGCCCACATTCCAAGCTCTACATGATTATTCCATGTTTCATCTTCATCATCAGAAGTAAAGCTAGAATACACTGGATTTTTAGATAATGTAGATAGTGTTAGAGGGGTAATAAACTCCTTAGCATCTGGTGTCATTACAACTTTTACTTCAGCCCCGTTTTTAATAAATAGTCTTGCAAGTATTGCAGATTTATAAGCGGCGATACCACCTGATATGCCTAGTAGGATTTTTTTTCCGCTTAAAATTGACATGTAGTTATTCTTCTATTTCTTCATTACTATCTCTGTGGTAAATTTTATCTTCTAACCATTCTTGTATAGCAATTGCATGAGCTTTAGGGAGTCTTTCATAAAACTTAGAAACTTCAATTTGTTCTTTGTTTTCAAAGATTTCTTCCAAACTGTCATTATATGTAGCAAATTCTTCTAGCTTGTCAATTAATTCTTTTTTAACATCACCTTTAATTTGCTCAGCTCTTTTAGCAATTATAGAAATTGCTTCATATATATTATCCGTTTTTTCCTCAATAACTTCTTTATTGTAAGTTTCTGTAGTTTGAGCTGCATTAGTCTTTTTTAAATCCATAATTCTCGTTGTTATGTTGTTTTTAATTCGTTTAATTCATTTAATTTCATTTCAGCATCTTCAATAAATTCAGATGACTCATAGCTTCTTTTCAAGCTATTATAATGGCTAGTGGCTTTATCTACCCTCTCTTGTATCTTCCATGAAACACTATTTAAAGCCAGTCTATAAGATGAATCAAATCTATAATACATAGCTTTTTCTCTTAGTTTAGAGCCTGGAAAATCTAATATAAAATTATCAAAGGCTTTTATAGAAGCTTGATAATCTGTAAGTGTATTGTATTGTAGCGCAGTATCATATGCTTTCATTTCTAATCTAAAATCTAAGTCAAATACCAATTCATTAGCCTCTTGTATATACTCAGATTCAGGAAATGTATTTATGAATTCTTGAATTTTTTCAATTGCAGTTATTGTTTCTTTTGAATCTTTTGAAAAAATTGGAGCTAAATGATAATAGCTTTTTACTCCAAGAAATGCTATTTCTTGAGCTTTCTCACTATCTGGATAAGTGCTAGCAAATCTTTCACATTGATAATTTGCAGTATAGTAGCTCTTTGTTTCATAGAAACACTTTGCATGCATATACATTAATTTCTGAGCCTGAGGTTTCCCTCTGTATTGTGGAACAATTTGAGTAAACAGTCTGTTGGCTTTCTTATATTCACCTTCATCGTATAATGATGTGCCAAGAATAAATTTATCTGCTATAACATCAGAATTCAATGCCTTTTGATACTCACTACATGAAAGTATTAAACCAAATATTAATATGAATTGAATTTTTCTCATTTTAATTAAGCGAAAGCAAAAATATGAATTAAATACTTATTATAAAACTAAAAATATATGAAGGGAATTAATAAATTTTATTTAACCCCCTTAAATACTTTTCTAGCTCATTCCTAAAAACATTAATATGCTCTGTTCCAATATCAATAATAAAATCATTTAAACGCTGATCAAAATTAGAAATTCCTATTTTAAAATTTGCTTTTGATTTTGCTGTTACAAGGTTTAAATCTGTATTGTCTAGACGATAATAGCTTATAAGAACATCATGTTTGAAATCTATAAATTCATTTAAAGCAACATTGGTAATATTACCACTCCAACCAAAATCTTCTGGATTAAAATAATCATCCCAATGATTTAATTGAAAATCTTTATTAGAAATGTATGTTATAAATTTGATTCGATTCTCATTTATACCAAAATCTGTAAAGATTTTTTTTATTTTATCATAATCCTTAAACTCTTCTAGACTCAAAATAATTCCAACAGATCTAATCTTTTTTTCACTAATTTTTGATCTCTTAAAATTTAATATTTTGTTAATATATTTTTGGTTAGATCTTTTCCTAAATAACTTTAAAAACATATCTTATTACTGGTATTATACAAATGTAATTAATTAAACATTATTATTGTCAAATTAATGCTAAATATGAAAAGAGTAGTTGTCATTTTATTTATTCTATTTATTACTATAGAAAGCTGTGAAACACATTCTAATAGAATTGAGATTAACAACACCGTTGAAAGTGACAAGAAAATAGAAACTTACATAGTCCCGTATAAAAATAATGTAGATGCTCAAATGGATGATGTTTTATCTTATTCACCAGTAGACTATGATAAAAAAAACGGAGTCTTAAATACGGCTATTGGCAATATGATGGCGGATGTAACGCTAAAACTCTCAAATCCTATTTACAATACTAGAACAGGGAATAACATTGATTTTGTTTTATTAAACCATGGTGGAATAAGATCAATAATGTCTAAGGGTGATATAACTCTTAGAAGCGCATATAATCTTATGCCTTTTGAAAATAGCGTTGTTGTTTGCCAATTAAAAGGAAGTGATCTTAAGGAACTAATTGATTACCTGGTTATTCATAAAAAAGCTCATCCTATATCTGGAATTAATATCGTATTAGATAAAAATTATAACTTGTTGGATGCAGTTATTAATGGAGAAAAAATCGATCAAGAGAGGATTTATCATGTTGCTACAAGCGACTACTTACTAAAAGGTGGAGATCAGATGAATTTTTTCAAAAAAAGTAAGAAAAATATTTCTCTAGACTATAAAATAAGAAATATACTTATTGATTATTTTAAAGCAGTGGATACAGTGAGTTTCAAAATAGATAACAGATTTATTATTAAAGACTAATGAAAAGAAGAGAATTTATTAAAAACAGCCTTTATTCATCATTAATTTTATCTGGAGGTACATTAAATTTTAATAGTTGTTCAGATCCAACTAAAAAGAAAATTACAATCCTTCACACAAATGATGTACATAGTCATATTGAACCCTTTAATAACACTCATTCAAAATTTCCAAACATGGGTGGAGTTGCAAGAAGGTCTACAATTATAGAAAACATAAGAACTAACAACCCTAACACACTATTACTTGATGCTGGAGATATATTTCAAGGCACCCCATATTTCAATTATTATGGTGGAGAAATTGAGTTTAAATTAATGAGTATGCTTAATTATGATGCGGCAACTATTGGGAATCATGATTTTGATAATGGTATTGATGGACTATATTCTCAACTTCCAAATGCAAAATTTGATTTCATATCATCTAATTATGATTTTAAAAATACCATTATGGATACTCATGCAAAGAAATATATGATATTTAATAAATCAGATATTAAAATTGGAGTATTTGGGCTAGGAATTGAGCTTCAGGGATTGGTCACTCAGAACTTGTATAAGGAAACTAAATACCTAGACCCTGTGGAAGTGACCCAAGAAATGACAAAAACCCTAAAAGAACATGAAAAGTGTGATCTAATTATTTGCTTATCACATCTTGGTCATAATTATAAGGACAATCCAAATAAGATATGTGATGTGTCGCTTGCTAAATCTACAAAAGACATTGACTTAATTATCGGTGGACATACACATACTTTTCTAAATAAACCTGAGATAATTACAAATATTAATGGAGAAAAGGTAATAATCAATCAAGTAGGATGTTTTGGTCTTTATTTAGGTAAAATTGATTTCTATTTTGATTCGATGAAAAACAAAACATCTAATGCATATGCAATTGAAGTATAGTATATTATTTTTTTTATTTGCAGCTATTATCCTAATGATAGGTTGTTCTAATAAATCTGAAAAAAAACCTCCTAATATCATCTATATTCTGGCTGATGACCTAGGTTATGGAGAAGTAGGATATAATGGTCAAGAAATAATAAAAACTCCTAATATTGATCAATTAGCATCAAAAGGAATGGTGTTTACGCAACACTATTCTGGAGCACCAGTATGTGCGCCTGCTAGATATTCTTTACTGACTGGAAAACATATGGGGCATTCCTATATAAGAGGTAATGATGAATGGAAAGAACGTGGTGATGTCTGGGATTATACCAAAGTCTTTAATAATCCTAGACTTGAAGGGCAAAGACCTATTCCAGAAAATACAATAACCATTGGTAAACTACTGCAAAAAGCTGGATACAAAACTGGAGTTTTTGGAAAATGGGGATTAGGTGCTCCTGAAACAGTTGGCGTTCCATCATTTCAAGGATTTGATTCATTTTACGGATATAACTGTCAAAGGCAAGCCCACAACCTCTACCCTTCCCATCTTTGGGAAAATAATATAAAGGTCCTTCTAAAAAATGATTTAATAAGCCCTACAACTAAGCTTAATCCAGAAGATGATCCTATGAAAGAATTAAGTTATTCCATATTTACACAAAATGAATATGCGCCAGCTAAAATTCATGAGAAAGCATTGTCATTTATCGATGAAAATAAGAATAATTCGTTCTTTTTATTTTATGCCTCTCCTCTTCCTCATTTACCATTGCAAGCACCTAAAGAAAATGTAAAAAAATATAGAGAAATTATAAGTGATGATACGCCATATCTAGGTGATAAAGCCTATTTCCCAAATAGATACCCTAAAGCCACATATGCTGCAATGATCACATATTTAGATAATCAAATAGGAGAATTAATTCAAAAATTAAAAGAAATTGATCAATATGAAAACACTTTAATAATTTTCTCAAGTGATAATGGGCCTACCTATCTTGGAGGAGTAGATTTTGATTATTTCAGCAGTTCAGAACCTTTCTCTAATGGATACGGAAAAACTAAGGGGTTTCTGCATGAAGCAGGTATAAGAGTGCCAATGATTGCTAGTTGGCCAAATAAGATAAAACCAGGTTCAAGTTCAGATCATATTTCCTCATTTTATGACATTCTTCCTACACTATGTGATGTAGCGGAAGTTAATATGACTCATAAAACAGATGGCATTAGTTTTAAAAATACTCTAATAAATTCAAAGCAAAAATCTCATGATTTTTTATACTGGGAATTTCCAAGTTATAATGGACAACAAGCCGTAAGGATAGGGAAATGGAAAGGTATTAGAAAAAATATTTTTGATGGGAATATGAGAATTGAACTCTATAATTTAGAAGAAGATGTTAAGGAAGAAAATGATTTATCAAAACAACACCCTGACATAATAAAGGAAATAGAAAATATCATGCTTCAAGAACATGAAACTGCTGAATTAGACAGATTTAAGTTTAAGCAGCTAAATGATCTATAACATTAAAATATCTAATAATTTCTGAAAGAAAAAGTCTGTAAATTTCGTAAATTTGCACACCTAATCATTCTATTATACACATTAATAACAGAAAAGTATATGAGAAAAATAATTTTTATAATTTATTTGTTCTCTTCCTTCTTATTATTCTCACAAGAAGCAAGTGAAATTCTGACTAAATCTGAAGAAAAAATAACAGGAATAGAATCATCATATCAAGAAATGATGATAAAAATTATTAGACCTAAATGGAGTAAAGAAATGAGAATGAAAGGATGGTCAGTTGGTAATGATTATTTTGCTTCAGTTGTACTTTCTCCTGCAAAAGAAAAAGGAACTGTTTTTTTAAAAAGAGAAAATGAAGTATGGAACTATATCCCTTCAATTGAAAGGACAATAAAACTTCCACCGTCAATGATGATGCAAAATTGGATGGGAACTGATTTTACAAATGATGATCTTGTTCAAAGATCCTCAATTACAAACGACTATTCTAACACTATAATTGGAAGGGAATCAATTCAAGGTTTAGACTGCTGGATTATAGAACTAATACCTAAAGAAGATGCTCCTGTAGTATGGGGAAAACTAGTCATGTGGATAGATGTAAAAGACTATATGCAATTAAAAACAGAATTCTATGATGAATATGATGAGCTTGTAAGTATTATGGACGGAAAAGCAGTTAAAAATTTTGATGGAAATAAATTACCTTCTATTATTGAATTTACTCCATTAGATAATGAAGGCAACAAGACAATTGTTGAGAGATTAGTATGGAAATTTGATCTCTATATAAATAAACGTTTTTTCATGCCAAATTATATGAAAAATTTAAGATGATTCTAAAAATTGCATGGCGAAATATCTGGAGAAACAATAAAAGAACGCTAATAAGCACCCTTTCTATTTCAGGAGCATTATTCCTTGTAATATTAATGAGAAGCATGCAGCTTGGATTTTATGACAATATTATAAATACCATAGTACAATCTTATTCTGGATACGTTCAAGTTCATGCCGATGGATATTGGGAAAAGCAAAGTGTTAACAATTCAATGGAAGTTGATGAACAACTGCTTAATGAAATTAACTCTATTAATGGTATTGAAAATATTGCCAAGCGACTTACGACATTTTCTCTTGTTTCAAAAGGAGAAAAATCTAAAGGCTCAATAATTACTGGCATTGAAGTTAAAAAGGAGCAACTAATGTCAGATTGGGAGAAAAAAATAATAGAAGGCTCATCATCATTTGATAATTCTAATGAAATAATTTTAAGTAAAGGAATAGCAGAATATTTTGATGTCAAAATGGGAGATACTTTAGTTCTTTTTGGCCAAGGCTATCAAGGAATGATGGCCGCAGGAAAATTTGTAGCTAATGGAATAGCTGACTTGAATAATCCTAAACTAAATGAGATGACCATTTTTATGGATATAAAATCTGCGCAAGAATATATATCATCAGAAAATATTTCAACTCACCTTATTATAGACAAGAAAGAATATTATGATGAGAAAAAAATAGCAGAAGATATTAGAAATGTTGTTTCTAATGATTACGAAGTTATGACATGGAAGGAAATTCTACCTGAATTAGATCAAATGATTACAGCAGATAATGTAGGAGGATTAATAATGGCTTTTATATTATATGTAATTGTATGCTTTGGAATGTTTGGTACAGTTCTCATGATGACAGAGGAGAGAATGTATGAATTTGGCGTTCTACTATCAATTGGAATGGGTAAAGTTAAATTATATCTGATAATTTTATTAGAAACTATTATGCTCTCATCAATTGGTGTGATAATAGGCATATTAACAACTAGACCTATTTCAATTTATTTTAATAAAAATCCAATCAATATGGATGATTTTGGTGAAGGATTGGGTGAAGCAATGGGTGAATTTGGATTTGATCCAATAATTCCATTCTCGACTAATTGGGATATACCTTTGTCACATGCACTCTTTATTTTTTGTATTTCTATTCTAATTTCAATTTATCCGGCCATTAGAATTTTGTATTTAAACCCTGTAAAAGCTATGAAGGAATGAATCTAATTACGCTAATAAAAATAGGTTGGAGAAATATCTGGAGAAATAAAAAAAGGAGTCTCGTAGTAATTCTTTCTATTGTATTAGGTCTATATGGGGGATTAATCATTGCATCATTAATGATTACTCTAAACACCCAACGAATGGATACAGCAATAAACACTTATCTAGCAGATATTCAAATTCATGACAAAGAATATTCTAAAGAATATTCTTTAAGTGATACTATTTCTAATATTCAATATTTAGAGGAAAAATTAAAAACAGATCCTAGAATAAAATCCTATTCTAAAAGAGCAGTAATAAATGGTATGCTATCAAATTCGACTGGCTCTTACGGGGTAAATGTTTTAGGAATTGATCCTGAATCTGAAATTAAAGTAACTAATGTCTATTCTAAACTTATTGAGGGTGATTATTTTGAATCTAAAAGGCTAAATACAATGATTGTAGGTGAAAAATTAGCTAATAAATTAAATCTAAAACTACGATCTAAGGTAGTTATAGCATTTCAAGATGTAAATGGAGATATTACATCTTTATTATTTAGAGTTGAAGGTATTTTTAAATCTGGGAATGGAATGTTTGATGATTATAATGTTTTTGTGAAAAATAATTCTATTTTTTCTAATATGCCTAATTTAAATAGCTATCATGAAATTCCTATTCTAACAACTGATGAAAATGCAACTCAATCATTAAAGTTTGATTTGCAGAAAATTGACAATTCACTTGAAGTGAAATCTTGGGATGAAATCGCAGTTGAGCTTGCTTATGCTAATAAGATGTTAAGTTCATTTTTATACATATTTATGCTAATTGTCCTTTCTGGTTTATCATTTGGAATTATCAATACTATGCTTATGGCAATTCTTGAAAGAAAAAAAGAAATAGGCATGCTTATGTCTATAGGGATGACAAAGATTTATATATTCTTAATGATTTGTTTTGAAACAGTATTTCTTTCTTTAGTTGCTATACCATTTAGTCTTATGATCACATATTTTACTGTGGATTATTTTAGTGTTAGCGGTATAGACTTAAGTGTTGTAGGCTCTGGTCTTGAAAACTTTGGGGTAGGAACAATACTCTATTTAAAGCTTCCAATTGAATATTATCTTAATTTGAGTTTACTAGTAATATTGATTTCATCCATATCATCAATATTCCCTGCAATAAGAGCTCTTAAAATAAATCCAGTAGAAGCAACAAAATCAATTTAAACATTAAATTATGATAGAAACACAGAAATTAAAAAAGACTTATAAACAAGGTAGTTTAAAGGTTAAGGCTGTAGATAATGTAAACTTAAAAATTTCTGATGGCGAATTTACAGCTGTTGTAGGTCCTTCTGGATCAGGAAAAACTACATTGCTTAATTGTGTTGGCGGTCTAGATATTCCTACTAGTGGTAAAGTTATTATTGATGATGAAGTAATCTCATCATATTCTTCTGATAAAATGATAAAATTCAGATTAAATAATATTGGCTTTGTTTTTCAAGCTTATAACCTAATCCCTGTGTTAACAGCAAAGGAAAATATTGAAATGGTGATGTTAATGCAAGGATATAATAAGCAAGAAATGGATGAAAGATCAATTGACTTGCTAAATGAAGTGGGTATGGAAAATATGTCTAAAAGAAGACCAGCAGAACTATCAGGTGGTCAACAGCAAAGAGTAGCAGTTGCTAGAGCATTGGCTTCTAAACCAAAATTTATACTTGCAGATGAGCCAACAGCTAATTTAGATTCAAAATCTACCGCAAAACTGCTTGATATTATGTCTAGACTAAACAAACAAGAAAACATCACCTTTTTATTCTCTACTCACGATCAAAGGGTTATTGATAGAGCTAGAAGAGTTGTAACTTTAGAAGATGGAAAAATTATTAAGGATATTAAAAAGTAGTCTTTTTCTACTGGTTCTTATTATGCTTTGGTTAAATCAACTAAAGGCACAAGAAAAAGAAACAGAGTTTACCCTTGGAGGTTACATCAACTATTTACCGTCATATCTAGAATTTGAAAGATCAAATGAAATAGATTTTCAAAAAAACCAACTAATCCATAACAGACTTAATATTAGAGGTTATATAAAAGATAATTTTTCTATAGGCTTAGAATTAAGAAATAGAATATTATTTAATGAAGGAGAATTTAACGATGATAATGGATATTTTGATTTGTCACATTATTATATTAATAATTCTAAATTTAAAATACATTCTATGATTGATAGAATGTGGTTAAAATATCAAAAAGAAAAAATTGAAATAAGTATTGGCCGTCAAAGAGTAAATTGGGGAATTAATACTATATGGAATTCAAATGACTTATTTAATGCTTACAATTTTATTGATTTTGATTATATAGAAAGGCCTGGATCAGATGTAGTTCGTTTTCAATATTCAGGTGATAACTTATCTAGTATAGATGTTGTTTATAAGCCATCTACTATTGAAGAGAGCTCAGTAATTGCGGCATTATATAAAATAAACAAAATGGGCTATGATTTTCAGTTTTTGCTAGCAGATTATTATAATGATATAGCTCTAGGTGGTGGATGGGCAGGAAACATAAAAAATGCTGGATTCAAGGGTGAAATTACTTATTTTATATCTGATGAATCTTCTGAAAATAATTCGACTAGCCTGTCTACTTCAATTGATTATTCATTTACAAATGGACTTTATATATTAGGCTCTCATCTTTACAATTCAAATGGATATTCAGATCCTCAACAATTTGAATTAGGAGCAATAACACAAGATGTGCTATCTCCAAAAAACTTGATGCCTTCAAAGAACAGCTATTTAATTCAGGCTTCTGCATTTATTACTCCAGCAATAAATACATCATTTACTTTTTTATATGGACAAGGAATTAATTTCTTTTTCTTCTCTCCAAATATCAAATATGATATTAGCTCCTCTTTAGATGCAAGTGTAATTGGTCAATTTTTTTATATGAATAATGATTCTGATCAACCAATGGTTCCAATTTGGCCAGAAGCTAATAATACCATTAGTAGAATTAATGGTTATTATGCCAGATTAAAATGGTCATTCTAGCTGCCATTTTGAATTGGTTTTGAGTCAGGATAAAATTTATTTAGAATTGTATATACTGGGCAAAACTTGGTAATTGGACTAATTATTTGCAAAAATGCAACAGCAACTGCCACCCAAATCCAACTTACCGCAAATTGCTCAGCTAATCCTATTGAACCTAAATATAGAAATCCAACTATTCCATCATGTACGCGTACTTTAATTATGTCTTGTGTGTTCATTTTAATGAAGATTATTATTTATTAAATGTTAAATATAAGATACAATAAAAAACTTTATTTTTTATTTAGACTTATTCTAAATTAGTATTATATTTGCATCCATTAATATTGAAATGCTTAATAAAAGTCAGGTATTAATTTTTGCATTATTAATAGTTTTTTCTTCTAATGGTCAGGAAAAACAAGAAAACGACTCTATAATTGAAAATGAGCTCGAAGAGGTTATTGTAACTGGGACTAAAACAATTAGAAAACTATCTTCCCTCCCATTACCTGCACTTATTATTACACAAAAAGATATAGAAAATAGTAATTCTACAAGACTACCAGAAATATTGAATGAACAGGCAGGTTTAATTACAATTTCTGATTTTGGTGGTGGTGAGGGTATTCAGTTACAAGGATTAGATTCACAGTACACGTTAATTTTAATTGATGGGCTGCCAATTATTGGAAGATCTGCAGGTACTCTAGATATTAATAGATTTAGCACTGGAAATATAAAACAAATAGAAATAGTTAAAGGCGCATCTTCAAGCCTTTATGGAAGTGAAGCTATAGGAGGAGTAATTAATATAATTACCAAGAGACCAGCTGAAGGGTTTGAAAGTGACCTAAGCTACTATACAGGATCAAACAATACAAATGACACCAACTTTTTAATGAATTATAAAAAAAATAAAATTGGCTTTACACTATTTGCTAACTCCTATAAAAGTGATGGTTATGATTTAGATGAAAATGATGAATTAAATACAGTTGAACCTTTTAAAAACTACACCATAAATTCAAAGGCTACTTTTGATTTTTCTAAAAAACTATCAATAGCTATAAATGGAAGATATTTTGATCAAATTCAAGATTATATAGCAAGCACCGAACTACTTGGCGAGAGTTCTATTAAAGAGTGGAATTTATCGTTAACTGGGAATTTAAGATCAAATGACAAATGGAATAATAGTATTGAATTATACAAAACTAATTATTATGCTAACGAATACTTAAATACAACAGATGGCGAGAATTACAGTTCCAGTTTTTATGATCATAATCTTATGCACATAGAATTTAAGTCAATTTATAAAACAGAAGTAAGCAATACATATGTTTTTGGACTGGGATATAATAATGAAACACTGGAAAGAACTTACTTTACAACCAGACCAGAATTTAAATCTCCTTATGCATTTGTACAATATGATTTTAAGCCAAAAGAAAAATTAAATCTTATTATTGGAGGTAGATATGATAGTCATAGTGAATATAAATCTCAATTTAGTCCAAAAGCTGCTGTCAGATATGAAATAAATGACCAAGCAGTTATAAAAGGATCTTTAGGGTATGGATATAAAGCTCCTGATTTTAGACAACTATACTTCAATTTTAATAATGCTACTGTTGGCTATACTGTATTAGGGTATAATGCAGTTTCAGAAGTACTTCCTCAACTTGTTGATCAAGGTCAAATAGCGAATATTGTTGTACCTCTAAGTGAGTTTAGTAATAAACTGCAGGCTGAGTCATCAATTGCTCTAAACATAGGCACAGATGTAAAATTTTCATCTGAAATATCGTCAGATTTTAATTTATTTTTAAATAACATCAAAAACCTAATTGATACTAGGGTAATAGCAAATAAAATAAATGGTCAAAATGTTTTTAGCTACTATAATATAAATGAAGTTATTACTTATGGACTAGAAATAAACTCCTCATACAAACCTAATAATAACTTTAAGCTATCAGCAGGATATCAACTTTTATTTGCCTTTGATAAGGAAGGCCTAAGAGCATTTAATGATGGAGAGGTATATGCAAGAGAAACTCCTGTTTCTCCCGCATTTCAATTAAAGAAAAATGATTATTTCGGATTATACAATAGATCTAGGCATATGGGTTATATAAAATTATTTTATGAAAACTATGAGTCTAAATTTAACGGAAACATAAGATTAACCTACAGAAGTAAATATGGATTATATGACACAAATAATAATACCTATTTAGATGTTTATGATGATTTTGTTAAAGGATATGTGATCGCTGATTTAGCATTAAATAAAGAGATTAACAATTATTCTAAAATTGGTTTTGGCATAAACAATGTATTCAATTTTAAGGATATAAATAATATTAGCAATATAAGCGGAAGAATTTATTACAGTAAAATTAACATTCAATTATGATAGAATGTTTCTTAAATCAATAACCTTAATTTTTAACATTTATAAATTTAAAATACATGAAAACAATGAAAACGATTAAATTTTTAACAATTGCATTAGCTATGACAAGTTTTGTAGCCTGTGATAACGATAGCGATGATTTATTACCTGTTGTTTCAATCACTGTTGAAGACATATATGCTCCTCAAGAAGGTGGTCAAGGACAACCAATATCTGGCGCATTCACAAAATTTGACTTTGATCTAGGAATGGAAACAGACAGTGAAACAGATTGGGATATTGCCTTCAGAGCTACTGATATAATTATCAATGGTGGTATGTCAATGGGGACTACAGATGAGCCAGACAGAACTGGTGATGCAGGCGCATATATTGTTACAGGAACTATGGCAGATGTGACTGAAGTGGATGTCAATTTATTTACCCAAGACAGTGGTAGTGGTTATGCTATTATGTCTGGAAGTGGAAATGGGTGGTATACTTATTCAGGTCCACCTACATATTTAATTACACCAACTGCGGGGAAAATATTAGTTTTTAAAACTGCTGATGGCAAATATGCAAAAGTTGAAATATTAAGCTACTATCAAGGTGCTCCTGAAAATCCAGATGCATTTACAGATCCTAGCAGATACTATACTTTTAATTATGTATATCAACCTAATTCAGGCGAGACTACATTCTAATTATATCGTAATATTAAGAAAGCCTGGAGATTTTAATTTTCAGGCTTTTTTTATTATTAGCTATGAATAAATAATTTTAACAAAGTCTTCTTCTGAAATTATTTTAACCCCTAGCTCCTCTGCTTTTTGTTTTTTGCTAGGCCCCATATTTTCTCCTGCCAATATAAATGAAGTGTTTTTTGAGATAGAACTTGATACTTTCCCGCCATTTAATTCAATTAATTTTTTCAATTCA
>SGZI01000029.1 GCA_004213965.1 Flavobacteriales bacterium | reverse complement strand
CGCATCAGCATACTTTGTAATACTATTCATTGATGCGCCAACACCAAAAGAAAGATTATTTCCAATATATCTCGATACAGAAAACATTGAAAATGGAGAAGAAATATTCCAGTTATCTTCTACAGCAAAAAAGTCAGCAATTTGTGTGCTAGTATCAGCATCTTGATCAACAGCGTTCATGCCAAAGCTAACTTGCCATGGATTGTTTTCATCTTGCGCCTGTATTGAAGTAGTACCAAAGATGAATAATCCGATTAATAATAATTTGTAAAATTTTTTCATAATTAATGATTTACTATAAATTTGTTTCTGCAAAAATAAGGTTTTTACTGTAAATATTCTTGATAAGAGCCTATTTTTTTATCTGACTATAAAATATCTAAATTTTATTAAATCATAGATAAACTAACAAATCCCCGTCTTAATTGGATTTTTTCAATATATATTAAGATGATATAGGGCAGAATAGCTCATATTTTAAAAAGCGTATTCATATTTGTCATTAATCAGATTTACTGCCACCAAGTTTAACAGATACTCCTGCAGACCATTTCATAGATCCCCCTTCATCCATTACTCCGTCATCGAAACTGTGCTTGTATTCTGATTGAAATGTAAGACCCCAACGTTCGTTCATCCAATAGTTCATTCCCAATGTAACGTTTCCTGTCATCCAATTTTCATCTCCCATCCAAGTACACCCTGGACCGACCCCAACAAATGGCTCCCAGTCTCCCCAGTCTAACACATTGTCAAAGCTATATTTCAGCATTAAATCTGCAGTATGATATTCAGAAGCTTCAGGCATTTCAAAACCAGTTGCATATTTTGAAATACTATTGAAAGACATGCCAACCCCTAGAGATAGGCTATTTCCAAGATATCTAGATACAGAAAACATTGAAAATGGAGAAGAAATATTCCAATTATCTTCAACATTAAAAAATTCAGTAAATGACGTGCCTTGATCAGCCTCTTGATCAACAGCGTGTGCACCAAAGCTAATTTGCCATGGATTATTTTCATCTTGTGCCTGTATTGAAGTAGCACCAAAGATGAATAATACGATTAATAATTTGTAAAAATTTTTCATAGTTAATAAGTTTAAGTAGAATTAAGTTACGAAGTTTTTTATCAAACTGCTTCTATAATTTTTTTTTCATTAGACATTATGATATCCAGCTTTTTAAAAGCTTTTAACATCAACAGTCTCAGACTCAATATAAACAAGAAGTTTTTTTAGGGTTGAATACCCCATATTATTAAGAGCTTTTTCATATGAATTTAGTTGATTTTTATGATAATTTTTTGGACTTCCACTCTTATAGTCTATAATTACTGCTTTATTATCTTTATTTAAGACAATTCTGTCTGGGATCAAGTTTCCCCCTCTTTTTTGAATAATTTCTCTTTCATTGTAAGAGACTATTCCCAGGTTATAATATTCTTTTAGTTCTGGATGATTTATTATAGTTAATATGATTGAATTAAGTTCTTTGTATTGATTTGTATTGATAACACCATCCTCTAGAAATTGGTTCATTGTAATTTCTACATCTATTTTAGATTTTATTTGAGACATTAACTTATGAATTAAATTCCCTTTTTCAATTGCCTTTTCTTTGTTAGTATCCCATATTAATCCTGATTTTGACATTAGTGATATTCCATGATTTTCCCTTGGATTACAGAAAAACTTTTTTGTCTTAATTACATTATCTTCTTGTTGAGCTGTTTTAGGGGTTTTTGTAGGAGATCCAAAATGGTATGATTGCTTATTGTTTGTCCATTTTTGAATATTTTTTAAATAACTAATTAGAAGTCCAGAATAAAGATTAAGATTTTCCTGTCCATTTTTATCTAGACATTGGGATCCAATAATATATAATTCATTCTTAGCCCTAGTTAAGGTAACATATAGCAAATTAATGTTATCTATTTCCTGTTTTGATTTGTGATGATCAAAAATTGATTTACAATCAGAGTTATATAGTTCAACATCTTTATTAAAATTCATAAGAAGATGTGAAAAATTTGAAATTTTCTCATCTTTAATTGGGAACCACTCTTTGGGATCAATTTCTTTGTATATATCTAAATCGGCATATGGGTAAATAACAATAGGGAACTCCAAGCCCTTTGATTTATGGATAGTCATAAGTTCAACAGCATTGGTTTCTGAAGGGCTTACAATACTTAGTTTTTCTTTTTTTTCTTCATAATAATTCAAAAACTCGTATAAAGATGAATTGAATCTATTGGAGTATTCTAATGTAAAGTCAAGAAAAAATTGCAGATATGAGTTGGATTCTTGATTAATATTAAAACTATTAATGATATATTCTATTCCTTCATATATTGATAGTTTAGCTAATGAATTTTTGTCAAAAGACAACCTGTATTTTTCGAAGCTTTTATAAAAAGCACTCAAATCTAAATAAATAAACTCTCTTATAAAATCATCTTTAAAGCCAGCCATCTCTTTACTTTCATATAGGTAATTAAGTAGCTCTGCTTTGCTGTTTATATCCTCATTAATACAGTAATTAATTGTATTTATAATAAATCTAACATCTGGAGATGAATTTATTAGCAATGATTCCGAAGATATTATGTCTATTCCCTCTTTGGTTAGAAAATCAGCGATTATTACCCCTTCTTTTCTTTTTCTAGTAATTATGCAGATATCTTTTAATTGATGCCCATTTTTTAAACAAGAATGGATTATTTCTAGGACATTATTATTATACAGTTGTTTTTCATCAGTATTTTTTTCCTTGCTTAGTAATCGAATATTTACATATCCTTCTTTAGCTTGAAAAATCTCTTGTGACGCCTCTAGATAGTTTTTTTTAAAATAATCATTATTAAACATTAAAGAACCGATATGGGTAAAGAAAGTATTATTAAATTCAACAATGTTTTTTGCACTTCTATAATTAACAGGAAGATTAATCACATGTTGCTTTATATTAAATGGGTTGTCATTATTAATTAGCCCTATAAATTGCTCAACTTGACTTCCTCTCCATCTATATATCGATTGTTTTGCATCCCCAGAAATTGTTAGACTGGCGTTTTCACTAGACAATGAATTTTCAATTAATGGAATTAAATTTTCCCATTGTAAATTTGATGTGTCCTGAAACTCATCAACAAAATAATTGTTATACTTGGCTCCGATTTTTTCATAAATAAATGGGGCAGGTTGATTTTTAATTTCTTCATTAATAATTTTATTAAACTCTGAAATAAGAATGGTGTTGTGCTCTTCTTTAAGATTAATTAGCTCATCATTGATTGCGTTAATTATTGATAAAGGTGTAATATTTTTTAATAGATTATTATATAGTTTTAACTTATATACAGCGGTTTTAGTTTCCTTATATATTTTTAGTAAATCATCTTGAATTGAATCAATTAACCTTTTTTGATCTTGAGCTGTTGTGCTAGAATACAAATGGCCATTGACTAGCGTATTTTCTAATTGATTGTTATATATGCCTTGATAATTTTGATTGATTATTTTATTGAAATGATTTGGTAATGTAGCTCTAGAAAAACTTTTTTCCTCGATCCCATTTGTTTTTATTAGACTAAGAGCTTTCTGAGCATAAGTAATGCTGCTTTTAAGGCTGCTTTTTCTTAAGGTTTTAAGATATTTTTTTAATTCCAAAAATTCTGCAATAGAATTTTTTTGCATCCCTTTAATAATTTCATAGCTATTTTCATTAACTAATATTTTAGCAATTTTTCTAAAATCTAAGGATATGTCCCAACTTTTATTATCATCTGTTTTTTCAAAGGCATAATCAATAAATATTTTTGTTAATTCATTATCTTCTCCTGCTTTTGAAATGAGTCTGTCCACTGCTTTATTTAAAAGATCTTCTTCGTCTATTTCTACTTCATACTTAGCATCTATATCTAGCTCGTAGCTAAAGCTTCTAACAATTCTTTGAGTAAATTTATCAATGGTAGAAATTTCAAAAGAAGCATAGTTTTTTAATAGATGTTTTAAAATTTGAATTGATTTAATATTAATGTCATCTACTGTAAGGCTAGTTTCTTTAATAATCTCTTTTATAATAGCGCCGTTTTTCTTTAATTTTTTTTTATCACTAAATTCAATGAGCCTGTCTACAATTCTGCTTTTCATCTCATTAACAGCTTTATTTGTAAAAGTAATGGCTAAAATATTTTTATAGGCATCGTTGTTTTCTGTTGTTAAAAGTAGTATTAAGTACTCCTTTACAAGATTAAAAGTTTTACCACTTCCAGCAGATGCATTATATATTTTATAGGAGTTATTTGCAGGCATTTTCTTATTACACAAGTTAATTAATACTTCTTGATTTTTATATAGATTTATAGTAAATTTGTTTACTAATCAAATAAATATACTTATGAATTTTTTACTGCCTGAATTAGGATTTGAATACACTGCTTTAGAGCCCCATATCGATGCAAAGACAATGGAAATACACCACTCAAAGCATCATAATGGATATACAAACAATCTAAATAATGCTTTGGAAAAAGCGAGTATCTCTAGTGAAAATATTGAAGATATTTTAATGGAATTAGATATGAATAACATGGGTCTCAGGAATAATGCAGGAGGATACTACAATCATTGTTTATTTTGGGAAATATTAAATCCAAACGATAAACAAAATCTAAGAGGCGAATTAGAAGCTGCAATAAATTCTGCTTTTGGGTCTTTTGAAGATTTTAAAGAACAATTCTCAAAAGCTGCTGCCACTAGATTTGGATCTGGATGGGCCTGGCTATGCGTGAAGGACGGGGTATTAGAAATTTGCTCTTCTGCAAATCAGGATAATCCTATGATGCCTGGAATTGGATGTGGAGGTACACCAATAATGGGAATTGATGTTTGGGAGCATGCCTACTACTTAAACTATCAAAATAGAAGACCAGATTATATTAATGCATTTTTTAATCTAGTGAATTGGGGGGTTGTAAGTGAAAAGTTTAAAAATGCTTAATAAGCCCTTTTTTTATTTCCTTCATAAAAATTAATGAAAGCATTGTTTACAACTCTATTTCCGCCAGGAGTTGGATAATTCCCAGTAAAATACCAATCCCCAGTATGCAAAGGACATGCTTCGTGTAAGTTTTCTATGGATTGATAAATGATTTTAACCTTAGCATTTTTGACATGTACGCTTAATATTTTACCAATCTTATCAGATATTTGATCTGCTGTAAACATATTATATATGTCTTTTACATAATTCTGAATTTCTTTATCGGGCAAATTTACTTGCTCTTTACATTTAGCATATATTTCTTTTAATAATTCAGATTTCCCATTGTCTTTAAGAAGCTCTAGAGTAGCTTTAAATGCAATTAAACTATCAAGATTTGCCATATCAATGCCATAACAATCAGGATATCTAACTTGAGGCGCTGATGATACCACTACGATTTTGACTGGGCTCAATCTATCTAGCATTTTTAATATGCTTTTTTTAAGAGTCGTCCCCCTAACAATACTATCATCAATAATTACCAATGAATCCTTAGGCTTTATTACTCCATAAGTAACATCATATACATGTTCAACTAAATCATCCCTGCTATTATCCTCTGTAATAAAAGTTCTTAATTTAACATCTTTAACGGCAATCTTTTCAATTCGTGGTCTTTCCGATAAAATATCAATGATTTTTTCTTCTGATAGATTTTTATTTTTTATTATTGCTTCAGTTTTTCTTTGATTAAGAAATTCTTCTATACTATCCGCCATTCCAAAAAATGAAGTTTCAGCAGTATTTGGTATATAGGAGAAAACAGTATTTTTTATATCATATTTTATTTCTTCTAAAACTTTAGGCATAATTAGCTTACCTAATTTTTTTCTTTCAGCATATATATCAGCGTCATTCCCTCTTGAAAAATATATTCTTTCAAATGAGCATGCTTTAAGCTCTGTTTCCTTTTTTATTTTTTTGATCTGAACCTGACCTTTATTTTTTATAATTATTGCGCATCCAGGATCTAGTTCTTTAATTTTATTTAAATCAATATTAAATGCATTTTGAATAGCAGGACGTTCAGAAGCTACGACAACCACTTCTTCATCTTTATAATAAAATGCAGGACGTATCCCTGCAGGATCTCTCATTACAAATGAATCTCCATGCCCTAGTAATCCCCCCATTACATATCCTCCATCCCAATTTTTTGAAGACTTTTTTAGAACTCTAGAAATATCTAATCTGTCAGAAATTAATTTAGAACATTGCATTTTTGAATGCCCTTCTTTTTTTAACTCTTTATACATTTTTCTTACAGCATCATCTAAATAATGACCAATTTTCTCCATAATTGTGATCGTGTCAGAATATTCTTTAGGATGCTGCCCTAGCTCTATTAGGTTATTAAAAAGTTCAGCCACATTGGTCATATTGAAATTACCTGCAAGAATTAAATTTCTATGCTTCCAATTATTTTGTCTAAGAAGCGGTTGAACATTTTCAACACTATTACCTCCAAATGTTCCATACCTGACATGACCTAGTAAGGATTCAGCAATATATGGAACAGTATCTTTTAGCTTTATAGTATCTTCAGCAAGAGAAGGATTATCTTTAAGATCAGAATTAATTCTATTATTTATTTTAGAAAATACATCTTGGATTGGTTGTTTTTCTATAGATCTAATTCTACTAATAAACTTTTTTCCTGGATCAACATCAAGCTTGATACTAGCAAAACCAGCCCCATCTTGGCCTCTGTTGTGCTGCTTTTCCATTAGCAAATACATTTTATTTATTCCATAAAATGCACTGCCATATTTTTTTTTATAGAAATCTAATGGCTTAAGAAGTCTAATGTGAGCAATACCACATTCATGTTTTAACTCATCACTCATTTTATTGGATCAATGTAGGTTTACAAAAAAACAAAATTATTATTGAACTATAAAAGTTTATTAATAAAATCAGCTCTCTTTACAATATCACTGTATTGAATCTTCTCGATTCCGTTTATTCCAAATCCCTCAACTGAAAAGGAAGCTGTCGCAGTTGCATATATAACAGCATTTTTTATCTCATCAAATGATGATGAATTCACTTTAGTTAGATAGCCAGCAAGTCCTCCAGCAAAGGAGTCCCCAGCCCCTGTAGGATCTTTAACTTTTTTCACTGGGAATGCAGGGCATTCAAATACATTAGACTGGTTAATTAAAACAGAACCTAATGAACCCCTTTTTACAATGATAAAATCTGGCCCCATCTTTAATATTTCTTTTGCTCCTTCAATAAGAGAGTCTAATCCAGAAAGCTGTATTACTTCTTCATCATTTATACAAATTAGATCAACTTTGGAAATAATTTTTTTTAGATT
Organism: Flavobacteriales bacterium; assembly: GCA_004213965.1. Classification (GTDB taxonomy): domain Bacteria; phylum Bacteroidota; class Bacteroidia; order Flavobacteriales; family Flavobacteriaceae. The sequence continues at coordinate 8,160 of SGZI01000029.1, read as the reverse complement.
TTTCATAGTATTGTCCATCCAGAAATTCATGGTGTCAAGAATTGTAATTGTTGGAGACTTATGTATTTGTTCCATTAACTTAAGCTGAACAATAGGATCAAGATTCCCCAGCACAATAACATTAGGTGATCTATAGTTTTCTGGGACAACAGGGTTAAAGTCTGCAAGGACATTGACTTCAGTCTTTATAGTTTCTCTTTCATTCATGTTTTTAGCATATTTCCCAGCCCAGAAAAATGTTTTACCATTTTCTTTAATTTCTAAGGAAGCAACATCAATCCTTCTTTTTCTAAACATTTCAATATATTCTGAAGGAAAATCTCCTCCAACTACAGAAACAATAGCGCTATTAATATTAAATAATGACGAAGAAATTCCAATAAACGTAGCTGCTCCTCCAAGTATTTTTTCAACCTTATCATCTGGAGTTTCAATAGAATCAAATGCAACAGTTCCTACTATTAGAAGTTTATTCATTTTCAATTTATATTAAGCGGCAAAGTTAGTAAATATTGTTATTATTTTCTTCCAAAATCTGCAGGGATTTCTCCCCATTTTTTTGTTTCCCACTTAACAATTTGATTATCATAAGAATGGGTCATTAACCAGGCAATTGCTCTATCAATTAATTTAAAAATTTCTTTGTTGTTTTCATTTGGAGTTAGTTTTGTTTGGCATTTTTTCTTTTTAACCCAGCTAATTGCGGTAATTGAATCAGAATAGATTATCTGGCTACTTTTTAATTTTTTTAGAAATGCTAAGCCATGTACAAGTGCAAGAAATTCCCCAATATTATTTGTAGCTTCTTTAAAGGGGCCTTGTTTAAAAAGTATTTTTTTAGATTTAGTATCAACCCCTTGATATTCCATTATACCTGGATTGCCACTCGAGGCAGCATCCACAGAAATTGAATTATAATTTGGAGGATCACCATTATTTTTCTTTGGCTTATCATTCATATACTCATAATATGAAATTTTATAGGCAGCTTCTGCTTCTTCCTTGTTTTCAAAGGACTTATATTTTGCTCCTTTATAATTTTTTGTTTGTAGCTTACATTCATCCCATGAGTTAAATATCCCCATGTTATTTCCTTCCCATACTACATAATATTTTTTCTTTTTTTTGCTCATGGAATTAATATTTTTTCAACAACAACTGGGAAATATTTCATTTCTAAATCATGTATTTTCTTTGCTAAATCATTTGCTGATTCTGAGGAATCTATGCTAACTTCTTTTTGAAAAATAATTGGCCCTTCATCATAGTTTGAAGTTACATAATGAATTGTAATCCCACTAACACTTTCTTTATTTTCAATAATTGTTCTATGAACATGCATTCCATACATTCCTTTCCCGCCATATTTTGGTAATAGGGCTGGATGAATATTGATAATACTTTTACTAAAATTATTTATAATTGTGTCTGGGAATTTTAAAAGAAATCCTGCTAGAATTATTAATGTAGGATTTAATGAAACTATATATTTTAAAAAGGAATTTTTATAAAGATCCTTTTTAGAAAAAGCTTTATAGTTAATCTTAAGTCTTTTGGCTCTTTCTATAACTCCAGCATTTGAATTATTAGTAAGGATAAGCCAATTTATTTTCATAGTTTTTTTGGAGAAATAATTAATTATATTTTCTGCATTGGATCCTGAGCCTGAAGCAAAGATTATAATTTGATATAATTCCATTTAATAACTAGTTGTAAATTTTTTATTGAAATAGTTAAATTAAAATAAAGTTTTTTATTTTTGCACCCTAACTATATTATAAATATAAAAAACTAAAATTATGTCAGACATTGCATCAAGAGTAAAAGCTATTATAGTAGATAAATTAGGCGTTGATGAAAATGAAGTTGTTAGCGAAGCTAGCTTCACTAACGATTTAGGAGCAGATTCATTAGACACAGTTGAGTTAATAATGGAATTTGAAAAAGAATTTAATATTCAAATTCCTGATGATCAAGCAGAAAATATAGCAACTGTAGGGCAAGCAATTTCTTACATCGAGAATATCTAACCAATCAATTTTTCATGGCTTTGAAACGAGTTGTTGTTACTGGCCTTGGCGCTTTGACCCCAATAGGGAATAATATTGGGGATTTTTGGCAAGGACTTGCCAGCGGAAAAAGCGGCGCGGCTCCCATTACTTATTTTGATACGTCAAAATTTAAAACAAATTTTGCATGTGAATTAAAGAATTTCGATATCTCTGAATTTCTAGATAGAAAACAACAGAGAAAGATGGATAAATTTACTCAATATGCCATGGTTTCAACTCAAGAGGCAATTGAGGATTCTGGCCTTGATCTTGAAGCCATAGATAAACTAAGAGTAGGGGTAATATGGGGCTCAGGAATTGGAGGAATTGAAACATTTCAAAATGAAATATTGAATTTTGCAGAAGGAGATGGGACGCCTAGATTTAATCCATTTTTTATTCCTAAAATGATTGGAGATATAGCCCCTGGCTATATTTCTATAAAATATGGATTTATGGGGCCTAATTATACTACTGTTTCTGCATGTGCCTCTTCAGCTAATGCATTGGTTGATTCTTTGAACTATATTAGACTAGGATATTGTGATATTATCGTTTCTGGAGGAAGTGAAGCAGGGGTAAATATTACAGGAATGGCAGGATTTAATGCAATGCATGCTTTATCAACAAGAAACGATTCTCCTTCAACTGCATCTAGACCTTTTGATGTCACTAGAGATGGATTTGTCTTAGGAGAAGGGTCAGGCACATTAATTCTTGAAGAATATGAACATGCAAAAGCTAGAGGAGCAAAAATTTATGCCGAGCTTCTTGGTGCAGGATTATCATCAGATGCTCATCATATAACAGCTCCGCATCCTGAAGGAAAAGGTGTCAAGGCAGTTATACAGAATTGTCTAAATGACGCTAATATAAAAGCAAATGATGTAGACGCAATTAATACTCATGGAACTTCAACACCCTTGGGAGACATAGCAGAATTAAAAGCTATTTCAGAAATTTTTGGAGATCATGCGCCTAACATTAATATTAATTCAACTAAATCTATGACAGGACATTTGCTTGGCGCATCAGGAGCAATTGAGGCTATTTCAGTTATTTTATCTATGCAAAACGGCCTAGTTCCCCCAACAATTAATCATAAAAATATAGATGAAAATATTGATCAAAATTTAAATCTTACACTAAATAAGGCACAAAAAAAAGATATAAATATTGCCATGAGTAATACATTTGGATTTGGAGGACACAATGCATGTGTATTATTTAAAAAACTAGATTAATTATGCCAATATTGAGAATAAAAGATTTTTTTTACAAAAGAAAAGACCCCTTTTATTATCAAATTAAATCGCTTTTAAAATTTAACCCTAATTCATTAGAATATTACAAAAGAGCTTTTATTCATCGCTCTCTTAATCGTAGAGATATTAATGGAATAGCTATTAATTATGAAAGGCTAGAATTTTTGGGAGATTCAATAGTAAGTTCAATCATTTCTTCTTATTTGTTTAAAAATATTCCAGATGGTTCGGAAGGATATTTAACACAAATGAGATCTAAGATTGTCAGCAGAAATCACTTAAATGAATTAGGTACTGAGCTAAATTTAATAAGTTTTGTTCAATCTAATATAGCTGATGAAAATCATGGTGAAAATATACATGGCAATTTATTTGAAGCACTAATAGGAGCAATTTTTTTAGATAAAGGCTATCCCTATTGTAAGAAATTTATCTTTCAAAATGTAATTGATCCACATGTAGATTTAGAAAGACTAAAAAATAAGATCATTAGTTATAAAAGCTTATTTATTGAATGGTGTCAAAAGAATAAAAAGGATTATGTGTATAATACTTTTGAGGATAATGGAAATGAATCTATAAAACATTTTGCTGTTAAGTTGTCTGTAGATGAAAAGATTATTGCTAAAGCTAGAGATACATCCAAAAAAAAGGCTGAAGAAAAAGCATCAAAAAGAGCTTTTTTTATGTTCCAAGAAGATATTTTAAAAGACAAGGAGAAAACAAATTAATAGTTATTTAATCTTATCTGATTGTCATAGAGAATAATAAGTTATATCTTTATATAATAGTTTATTTAAGTTGACAATAAGTAAGTTAAATTTGGAGGATTCTTTTAGTGAAGAATTTAGTCTTTTAGCAATTCATACTGATTTAGAAGATTTTAGATTGGCCTATTTTTTAAATAAAAAATTAGGACTTAATTTATCAAGAAAAGAATTTGATTTAAATTTTATAGATTCTAAAGGGAATTTTTCAGTATTTGAATATATAGATCAAGATAATTTTTTGAAATGGAATTTAATATCCAATATATATAATCATAATTTTACTGCTAATACCAATAACAATGATCTTTTTGAATTATCAAATGAATTAGTAAAAAAATTTAATTTATTATCTGAATATAAGAATGTCAATTTTTTACTAAAGCTTGAAAACAATGAAAATCAGGTAGATTTAGAAGATATTATTAAAAAAATTAAAAATATCCCACAAATTATTACCTTGTATAACATAAATAAGGATTTAAAGAATAAGGAAAATTTAATCTTTTTATAATGAAAATTAATTTAAAGAAAACCAAGATTGTAGCAACTCTAGGGCCAGCATGTCAATCAAAGACGGCTATCCATTCTTTAATAAAAAGCGGTGTAAATGTATTTAGAATTAATTTTTCTCATGCTAAAAATGAGGAAATTACCTCATACATAGATATCATTAGAAAATTAAATTCTAAGTATAATTATAATGTAGCAATTTTAGCTGATCTGCAGGGGCCTAAAATTAGAATTGGGGAACTGGAAGAAAATATAAATCTAAATAAAGGAGATGAAATATCTGTGGATTCAGGTAAATCTTTCATTGGAACTAACAATGAAATTCATATCAATTATAAACAATTTCCGAAGGATGTTAAAAAAGGAGATCAGGTTTTAATTGATGACGGTAAATACGTATTTGAAGTTGTAAGAACTGATAATAAAAATAAAACTACCCTTAAGGCTTTAAACAAGGCTTGTTTAAAATCTAGAAAAGGAGTGAATCTTCCACAGACCAAAATTTCAACTCCATCACTAACCAAAAAGGATATAACCGATGTGAGATTTGCAATATCTTTGGAGGTTGATTGGATTGCCTTATCGTTTGTAAGACATGGAAAAGATTTAATTGAATTAAAAAAAATTATTGACAAGCTTTCTGACGCAAAGCTCTCTAAAGCTAAGATCCCAATAATCGCTAAGATTGAAAAGCCTGAAGCATTAGATAATATTGAGAGTATTATCAAACATGCTGATGGAATAATGGTAGCAAGGGGGGATTTAGGAATAGAAATCCCATCTCAAGAAGTTCCATTAATTCAAAAGAAATTAGTGCATTTATCAAAAAAGGCAAGAATTCCAGTAATTATAGCAACTCAGATGATGGAGAGTATGATAGAAAACCTACAACCAACAAGAGCAGAGGTTAATGATGTTGCAAATTCAGTTATGGATGGAGCAGATGCAGTAATGCTTTCAGCAGAAACTTCAATTGGGAAACACCCATCTGCAGTTGTTGCTCAGATTGCAAAAATTATTAATTCTGTAGAGTATTCAGATCAAATTGTAGTGCCTGCAGAACCACCTACAATAAAAACAGACAGGTACATAACTAAATTTATTTGTTTTCATGCCGCGAAAACTGCTAATGAAATTGATGCGTCTTCTATAACGACTATGACAAATAGTGGATATACTGGGTTTCAATTATCATCATGGAGACCACATTGTAATATCCTAGTATTCACTTCGAATAAAAGAATTTTATGTCGTCTAAGTTTACTTTGGGGGGTTAAATCTTTTTATTATAATAAAGAGGCATCAACCGATAAAACAATAGAGCATATTAATAAAATTTTGACTAAAAATGGTTACGCAAAAAAAGGCGATATGGTCATTAATTTAGCAGCTATGCCGGTTAAGTCAAGAGGTATGGTAAATACGCTCAGAATTTCAGAGATTTAATAAACTATTCAAAATATATAGCTATATTTTTTTTGCCGTTCTTATCTATTGAGGCCCTGTACATTCCAGGGGTATTAAAAGCCATTTCTATATTTCCATTTTTGTCTATGGCAATTAGTCCTCCGTCTCCTCCAATTGAAGGAAGCTTTTTATGTATAACGTGAGATACTGCTTCTTTTAACGATTTGTTTTTATATTCCATTAATGCGGAAACATCATAAGCAACAACTGATCTCATAAAATACTCTCCTGATCCTGTACATGATATAGCGCATGTTTTATTATTAGCATATGTCCCTGCTCCAATAATTGGAGAATCTCCAATTCTCCCCCATTTTTTATTTGTCATTCCGCCAGTAGAAGTCCCAGCTGCTAAATTTCCATTTTTATCCATTGCTACGCATCCAACAGTGCCAAATTTTGAAGATGAATTTTGTTCTTTTTTTAGTTGATTTAATCTAAAGTCAGTAAAGAAATACTCTTGTTCTACCATTTCTAGATTTTCTAATTTTCCAAATTCTTCTGCACCTTCTCTAGAAAGAAACACATGCTCTGAATTAGTCATTATAGAATGGGCAAGAGTAATAGGATTTTTTATATGCATAGTGCCTGTGGAAGCTCCTGCATTAAGATCTTCTCCATTCATTATTGAAGCATCATGCTCAATGGTTCCTTGGCTAGTAAATACTGCCCCTCTTCCTGCGTTAAATAATGGCGAATCTTCTAGAATTTTTATTGTTTCCACAATAGCATCTGTACTACTTCCAGAAGATTTTAAAATTTCATATCCATGACTTATTGCCTCATCTAATTTTTCTCTTATTAATTTTTCTTTCTCGACCGATAAGTCTCCTTTTAGAATAATTCCTGCACCCCCATGTATAGCAATTACAGGCTGATTATTAGTCTTATTTTCTTGACAGTTAAAAAATATCAGTAATATTAGAATGTAAAAAAATCTCATTTAAAGTAAATATTTATTAATAAATATTAGAAATCATTATCTTCGTTCAAGATAAAAATAATTTATTATGAAAATTGATATTTCTCTACAAAAATTAGGTATTACTTCCAACAATCTAGGGACATCTACCGGAACAAAGTTCTTTGCTTCTGGAGACAAAATAGATAGTATTTCCCCAGTTGATGGAAGTGTAATTGGAGCGGTTACTTCAACTACAAAAGATGATTATGAAAAAGTAATGGAATCAGCTATGTCTGCTTTTAAAACCTTTAAAACAATGCCAGCGCCTAAGAGAGGGGAAATGGTAAGACAGTTTGGAAATAAATTAAGAGAACTTAAAGAGCCTTTAGGAATGCTAGTTTCTTATGAGATGGGAAAAAGCTTTCAGGAGGGTCTGGGAGAAGTTCAAGAAATGATTGATATATGTGACTTTGCAGTAGGATTATCTAGACAACTTCATGGACTGACTATGCATAGTGAAAGACCAGGACATAGAATGTATGAACAGTATCACCCATTGGGTATAGTAGGGATTATTTCAGCCTTTAATTTTCCTGTTGCTGTTTGGGCATGGAATACTTCTCTTGCTTGGATTTGTGGAGATGTATGTATCTGGAAACCTAGCGAAAAAACGCCACTTTGCTCCATTGCATGTCAAAATATTATTGCCTCAGTCTTAAAAGAAAATAATTTACCTGAAGGAATTTCTTGTCTAATTAATGGAGATTATAAAGTAGGGGAATTTATGACTAAGGATACTAGAATTCCATTAATTTCAGCTACAGGATCAACAAGAATGGGAAAAATTGTAGCGGCAGAAGTAGGGAAAAGATTAGGAAAATCATTACTTGAACTTGGAGGAAATAACGCTATTATTGTAACTCCAGATGCAGACATTAAGATGACTGTAATTGGCGGGGTTTTTGGAGCAGTTGGAACTGCTGGTCAAAGATGTACTTCGACTAGAAGATTAATTATTCATGAATCAATTTTTGATTCTGTTAAGGATGCACTAGTAAGTGCATATGGGCAAATTAAAATTGGAGACCCATTAGACCAATCTAATCATGTAGGGCCATTAATTGACACTGATGCGGTAAGAATGTATAGTGAAGCACTTGAAAAAGTAAAACAAGAAGGAGGAAATATTATTG
>SGZI01000028.1 GCA_004213965.1 Flavobacteriales bacterium | reverse complement strand
ATCAAAATACATGGAAATCACAATTGGATTCAGATAGCGATTACACTCTTATTGATGTAAGGACTGCTGAAGAATTTGAAGAATTAAGAATACCAGGCTCAATAAATATAGATTTCTATAATCCACAGAATTTTATTCAAGAATTAGAAAAATTAGATAAAAGTAAATCGTATTATATCTACTGCAGAACAGGTTCTAGAAGTGCAAATACATGTATGTTAATGGAAGATATGGGATTTGCTAAAAGCTATAATCTCATGGGTGGAATTACTGAATGGGAAGGAGAAGTTGAAGGAGAAAATAAATAATTTATGAATAGCACACTTAAATATATCCTCATTTTTTCTATTATTTTTTCATGTTCTTTAATTAATAATGAATCTATTAATCAGATGAACTCAGATGAGTTAATAGACTTTATAGAGCTAAATGATGCTGTTTTAGTAGATGTTAGAACTGAGGATGAATACAATAGTGGCTATATAGAGAGTTCATTAAACATTGATTATTTTTCTAATGAGTTTTCTGTTAATGCAGATAAATTAGATAAAACCATCCCTATTATTCTATATTGTAGATCTGGCAAGAGAAGCTCAATGTCAGCAAATAAAATTTCAAAACTAGGATTTAAGGAAATCTATAATCTAGAGGGTGGAATATTAGAGTGGATTGAAGAAGGTAATGCAGTTGTCTTTAACGATACGATTAATTAACTTTCTATAATTCCCTTCATATAATCTTTATGTTCTAAAGCTAATTTTGAAAATGCAAATAAGCTCCTAGATCTTATAAGGTTTTGTTTTGGATAGTTTACTTTATAATAGATGTTTCCATTAAGATAGTCTGTAAGCGCTCTTAAACCGTGAATAAATGGCATTAATGCTGTTGAAAGGGGTAATAGCTCACATTCTTTTTTAGATAAGAAATCACCATTGCTTCTAAGGCCATCGATAAATGCTTTAAAAAGTGACTTATTAAAAATTATTTTTGAGAGATCTTTTTCTTCTTCAGAAGCTGGATTTACTATGGTTCTAACAGCATCTCCAAAATCATAATGAAAATACCCTTTCATTATTGTATCCATATCAATCATGCATAGTCCTTTATCTGAACTACTAAATAGTATGTTATTTAACTTGGCATCATTATGACATATTCTCTCAGGTAATTCAGAATTGTAAAAAACATTCAATCTGTCAAACATTTCTTTAGAATAGTTTATTTCTTCACTGCATTCTTTTATTAAATTAGTGTTAGAATTTTCTAAAGCAACTTCAAATTCATTGATTCTATAGGGAAGTTTGTGAAAATTATCTAGAGTGTCAATATATCTTATTGGATCTTCATCTTTTAGAAGCAGATGAAATAAACTAAGGATTCTACCAGCTTCATATGCATCATTAATATTTTCTGCATTATCCTTTGTGTAACTTCCACTAACATATTTCATTAATCTCCAATAATCTTTTTTTGAATTATAAAATATATTTTCAGTAGATGTTTTTATGAATTTTATTTTATGGTAATTAATATCATCTAACTTATTAATAGATAAATTAATATTGTTTTTAATCGCCTCAATTTTCTTAAACACATTGGTATTTATTTTTTGTAGTACATATTTTCTTTCACCATCTTTGCTAACATAAAATGAGTCATTAATATAACCAGTATCAATTTTTTTATAGGTTAGATTAGATGTATTTACATCAAAATTTGATAGAATGTTATTTAGCTCAGTAGTATTCAATTAGATTGATTCCATAATGGAGTTGGATAATCTCCATTGTCCGTATATTCTTTTAGATTTTCTACCGCGGCTACCTTATCCTCGGCATAAGTAACCCCAAACCATTTACTTTCAGAGTCAATAACTTTAATTTCAATTACATTATCCTGCAATAGTGTTTGAGCTGAAAATGGAAGGTATATTTCATCTTTTTCTATGTTGTCTAATTTAGGGTACATTTCAATTATATATTCCTCTAGATAATCAAACATTGTCTCATTACAGACCCAATAATTCATAGAAACAAAATCTTCTTCTTGCAATATATTTCCGCTATCATGATCAATTATTTTATCTCCTTGTCTTTGAATTTCCAAATGCTCTATGATTGAAGTTAAATGGCCATCCTTTTCTTTACATACTCCTCTAGAGACTGTTCCATATTTAGACAAGGTGTTTTTTAATTGGTATGTGATAAGACCATAAGTTGATTTACTTGTATTTGAGTTAATAAAATTAGCTGCATTTTTAAAAGCGTTTTTATCATAAAAATCATCTGCATTAATTATGGCAAAATCTGTTTTTATTACATCCTTTGCACACCAAACAGCATGAGCTGTACCCCATGGTTTTATTCTACTAGGATGAGCAGTAATATTTTTTGGAAGATTACTTACTTCCTGAATAATTACATCAACTTTAACCTTGCTTGGGATTCTAGGTCTTAAATATTTATACAAAAAATCTTTATTTTCTTTTTTTGTTATTAAAACGATATGATTAAATCCATTTTCAATGGCATCATAAATGCTAAATTCTAATAGAAATTCTTTATTTGGGCCTAGATCATCAAATTGCTTTAATTTTCCGTATCTACTCCCGCTACCTGCTGCCATTACTAGTAAAACCATTATAATTACTTTAGTTTGTTAATTAAATTTATAGCTTTTTCATTGTTACCATAATGTAAACTATAAAATTCTGTATTAATTACCCAATCAATAAACTTTTTTGCATGTTTTTCATCTGATGCAATCCAAGCATCAGGTAAAAACTGTTTTATTGCCTCCGTTTTATCAATCTTATTAAGTGTATTAGGTCCCTTTACATCATATTGGACATGAATGACCTTATTACAATTAAAGGGGCCTAAATCTTTAAATTTTGGAGGTAAATATTTAACCCAACCTTTAATATCATTAATATAGTAGGATTTTAATTTTTCAAAATCATTATAAATTGATGAAACTTTATTAAAAAAATTCTCTTTTATTGAAATAGCTGATGGAAATGAATATATAGATGAGTCATCTGATAATATTGGAGTAAAATCATCAGACACAAAATTAAACCCACTGGCCATTAGAATTGTTGTTAGAGAACTTTTTCCATTTCCAGAATCACCTGTTAGTATAATAGCTTCATTATTTTTTTCAAGTGCTGAAGCATGTAATACTCCCATCCAATCATCTTCAATCTTTGCATAAAAAAACGAGGTTAGTTCCATTGAAAATTTTCCCTGAAACTCATGCATATTTTCATGTGTCCATCCACCAACACACCTATCTTTATTAAATAGGTAGATCACTTTATTTTCAGAAAAAACTGTTAATTCACCAGATATTTTATGATCTTCATTTGATTGAAGGTGTAAAAACTTAGGATTAATTAAATCTTTTGTCATCTGAGAATCAAAACACACTTTAATTGTTTTATTGTTAAAAGTATATTTAACATAAATTTCAGTGATTTTTGAAATTCTTTCTGTTTTAAGAATTTTATTCTTGAAATTATCAGTGCATTCACTAATAAATTCATTCATTTGGTTATTAATTTCTATAATTTTTTTCTCTGATAAGTCAGGAGAATCTTTAATTTTTCTTATAAATTTATTGTTATCACTTAGTTTCAGCGATAGTAATTCAGAAAATTTCTTATCAACTACTACGTATTTATTGGAAGATTTAAACCAATATAAATCTGTACTATTAGAAATTTCCTCTTTCAGATAAGAAATCATACTTATAAAATTAATAGTTCAAAGATAATACTAGATATTACATATATGACAAAAAAAAACCCTCAAAAGAGGGTTTTTTAAATAATTTTAAAAACTTTTTATTTTCCTTTTAAAAACGGAAGACCAGTTTTTTGGTTTTCTACAACTGATTTACCTGATGGTAAGTCACAAGCATTAGGTCTTGAGTCTTTTGCGAAATAATAAATTGTTTGATTTCTTCCACCTTTTAACACTACATCTTTAGAGTGTAAGTGGTAAGTTTTTCCTTTACTGTTTGTGTGAGTATAACCCATGTCTTTTTAGTTTTTAAATTATTAATAGCTTAAAGATAGTTTTTTTCTCTGATAAAACCAAAGTTTTACCCATATAATGATATTTTTGATTTTTTTGCTTTTCTATCTGTTAGCTATAATTTGATTTTTTTCGAACTTAAATTATAGAAATTCTGAGTCCTTATTACTGCATTTTCGCTTATATCTTTCCAAAAAAAGTTTATATCCCCTACATGATAATTTTTTATAAGAGAGAGTAGAATTCTTTTTGGAATTTTTCTTGGGACATTCGACCATATTATTCCATCTTCCATGCTAATTTTTATTGACTCTGAATAAATTTTATTATCATAGAATAATAGACCCATATGCTGATTAAACTCTGTTTTAGTTGAATTATCCCATGTTATGGGATTTACTACAACAGAATTATTTTTCCAACTAAAGTATGCAGGATCAAGATTTTTTCTAGGGTTTTTATTTCTTCTAAAAGTATTCCAGGTGACATAACCTTTGTTTTCTGTAGGGTTATACATTGGTTTTATATCTTTAAAATAATCTTTTTTAATACTTGTCCCAATTAGGTAAGCTGCAATTAGTCGGTCTTTTAATTCTTTCCCATCAAAAAAATCTCTTAGCAGCATTTTGCAATGCACTGCTCCTTGGCTATGACCAGCAATTATAATAGGTCTGCCATTATTTAAATTGTTGATATAGTATGTAAAAGCCTTTTTAATGTCATTATAGGCAATTTCACCTGCAATTAAACCGCCATTGCTAGTGTATGGTTCAAAGAACACTCTATAATGCGCCTGTCTATATAATGGACTATAAATTCTTCCAGCTTTTGCCCAAGCTGATGCTTGGTATTGAATTGCAGTGTTTTTAATTATACTATTCTGATCTTTATTATAAATATCTGCATTCCAAGAAATATTTTTTTTATCAGTAATTAAGGTAGGATATATATAGAATACATCAGCTTTAAGATCATCAATATTTTCAGGATAAAAGCTATTTAATATGCTGTCCTGGATTTTTGGATGAGCAATCCAAGAATTTAAGTTTGAATAATTAGGTTCTTTTGGTATTTCAGACTCGACAAATGGCTTTGTCATATAAGTTGTCTTACATGAGAAAACAATAAATGTAAAAAAGAAAAAATATATTTTTTTCATTATGCTATTTGGTCTGGTTATTGATATTACATTTGTAAAAATAAAAAATAAACTTATGAAAAGAATTATTATTCCTCTGCTTTTTACAATTGTCTCTTACTCACAAACTGATGTTCAAAATGTTCGAGTTATAAAAGATGATTCTCAAGTAACAGAGTTAGTTAATACATTAGGAAAAAATGAAATTAAGTTGGATGTAATAGATCTATTATTTCAACCGGCCTTAAGTCTTTCCTATGAGAGAATATCAGATTCATATTCATCTTTTGGGGGAGATGTTTTTATAAATTTCAATAATAATAATTCTAGTGTTTCTTGGTCAGATCGTTTTACAATCTCACCATTTTATAGATTTTATTTTTTAAATAAGAAAGATTTTGGTGGAGCTGGTTTTTTTGTTGAGCTTTTTTCTAAATTTTCCTTTGCTGATCACACGGTTGAATATGTCTATGGTCTATATGATGATTCTATTATGTCACCATATATTGAATTAGTTGATGAAAGTTATTTTGATATAGGATTAGGAGTAGGACTTGGAAGAAAATGGATTAATAAAAAAGGAATAACCTTTGAAATAATGTTTGGTATTGGAAGATATTTGCTTGGAGAAACAGCAGGGGCTGATGATATGCCCCTTGGAGTGGATGAAGTATTTTATGATAATAGACCAGAAGTTACTTTTAAGGGAGGACTATCAATAGGTAAGAGATTTTAATTTTTTTTCTAGATATTTATATTGATTTATTTTAATTAAATTTGAAACATTAACATAAATCATTTAAAATGAATAATATAGCATTATTAATATTAAGAATAGTTTTTGCAGGCTCAATGCTTTATGGTCATGGCTTGGGCAAATTAACCAGGTTAATTGAAGGAAATTTAAGTTTTTCTAATCCAATTGGAATTGGAGAAGCTCCAACTTTAGTTCTTGCTGTTTTTTCTGAGTTTTTAGCTCCAATTTTTATAATTGTCGGATATAAAACAAAGTTTTTTAGCTTCTTTCCCGCAGCTACCATGTTTGTAGCAGCTTTTATCGTACATATGGCGGCAGGTGATCCTTTTGGAAGAATTGAGAAGCCTTTATTATTTCTAGTTGGATTTATTGTTATTATGATGATGGGTCCTGGAAAATATTCTATTGATAGAAGGTAGTTTTTGGATCAATTGTTGATTTTTTTAAATAAATTCTAAAATTCATATACTATGGAAAACTTATTTTTTTACTTAACAATTTATTACTTAAAAAATTAATTATTTCTCGTTATATTGTAAATTGTTTAAGAAAGTATTAAAAACTAATAATTTTATTTAAAATCTATGCCTAGATACCACAAATTAGGAAATATACCTCCTAAAAGACACACTATACATAGAAGTCAAGATGGTAAATTTTATTACGAAGAACTTTTTGGCACAATTGGATTTGATGGCATGTCATCACTAATTTATCATACTCATAGACCAACACAAGTTAAAAATATTTTAAAGTCATATGATGTAGGACCAAAAATTGCAGTTGAAAATAACATGAAATCTTTAATGTTAAAAGGCTTTCAAGTAAAACCAGAAAATGATTATTTAGAAAGCAGAAAATGCATCTTGATAAATAACGATTGTCAGATTGTTCTTGCAGCTCCAAAAAAATCATTAAACAATTATTTTTACAAAAACACTGATTCTGATGAAGTTATATTTGTGCATAAAGGTTCAGGTAAATTAAGAACTTTTTTAGGAAATATTAATTTTGGTTATGGAGATTATTTGGTAATACCAAGAGGGGTTATATATCAAATTGACTTTGATTCTTCTGACAATAGATTATTCATAGTAGAATCCAAAAGTCCTGTGTATTCGCCAAAGCGATATAGAAATTGGTTTGGTCAGTTACTTGAGCATTCACCTTATTGTGAAAGAGATATTCATCCTCCACATGAGCTGGAAACTTTTAATGATAAAGGAGAATATCTTATTAAGGTCAAAAAACAGGACACAATTCATGAATATATATATGCTGCACATCCATTTAGCGCTGTTGGATGGGATGGCTATAATTATCCTTATAAATTTTCAATACATGATTTTGAACCAATTACAGGAAGGGTACATCAACCTCCGCCAGTTCATCAGACATTTGAGACCAATAGTTTTGTAATCTGTTCATTTGTTCCTAGATTATTTGATTATCATCCAAAGGCAATTCCAGCCCCTTATAACCATAGTAATATTGATTCTGATGAGGTTATATATTATGTAGATGGGGATTTTATGAGTAGAAACAATGTTGATAAGGGCTTTATAAGTCTACATCCTGCCGGTATACCTCATGGACCACATCCTGGATCTATGGAAAAAAGTATAGGGATGAAGGAGACTTTTGAATTAGCTGTTATGGTTGATACTTTTAAGCCATTAATGGTTACTGAAGAAGCATTAAAAATTGATGATGGTAAATATTACAAATCTTGGTTAAATAAAAAGAAATAAATGAAAGCTGTTAAAGAAATTATCGAACCTGAAAAGATTTTTAAAGATGCTCAAGATTTTCTTCCGCTTTTAGGAATTGATTATATTGAGTTTTATGTTGGTAACTCAAAACAAAGCGCACATTACTTTAAATCAGCTTTTGGATTTCAGTCTGAAGCTTATTCTGGATTAGAAACTGGTAATAGAGAAAATGTTTCATTTGTTATTAAACAAGAGAAAATAAGATTAGTTCTTACCTCTTCTTACAAAACAAATTCTATTGTAAATGAACACTGCAACAAACATGGTGATGGAGTAAAAGTTATTGCATTTATAGTTGATGATGCAACAAGATCATTTGATGAGACTGTAAAAAGAGGCGCAAAGCCTTATATGAAACCTACTAGGGAAGAAGATGAAAATGGATATGTAATTCGCTCTGGTATTCATACCTATGGAGAAACAGTTCATTTATTTGTTGAAAGAAATAATTATAATGGTGTTTTTCTTCCAGGATATGTAAAATGGGATTCAAACTATAATCCTAAAAGTATAGGACTTAAATATATAGATCATATTGTAGGTAATGTAGGGTGGAATAAGATGAATGTATGGAGTAAATTTTATGAAGATGTATTAGGTTTTTCTCAAATCATCTCTTTTGATGATAAAGATATATCTACTGAATATACGGCTCTTATGAGTAAGGTTATGAGTAGTGGTAATGGTAGAGTTAAATTCCCAATTAATGAGCCAGCTAAAGGGTTAAATAAATCACAGATTGAAGAATATTTAGATTTTTATAATGGAGCAGGAGTCCAGCATTTAGCATTAGAAACAGATGATATTGTAAATACAGTTAGTCATCTAAAAGAAAGAGGTGTTGAGATGTTATATGTTCCAGACTCATATTATGATACAATTATTGATAGAGTTGGAAAGATTTCAGAAGATGTTAAAGAACTTAAAAAATATGGTATTTTAATTGACAGAGATGATGATGGATATTTACTTCAAATTTTTACTAAGCCATTAGTAGACAGACCTACTTTATTTTTTGAAATTATTCAAAGAAAAGGAGCTAAATCATTTGGGAAGGGAAATTTCAAAGCCTTGTTTGTAGCAATTGAAACTGAACAAAGGAGTAGAGGTAATCTATGATATTTTAGTTATATTGATGCCTTTAATTATTTATGCCTAAGAAAAAGTATCAGATAGAATTAAATAGCGTAACAAAAAAGTTACCAAAACATCTACACAAATTTATAGTCAAACAACCTTACGATGAATATACTCCTGAAAATCAAGCAGTTTGGAGATATGTAATGAGGTTGAGTATTGATTATCTTAAAAATGTTTCCCACGATTCTTATCTAGATGGAATAACCAAAACAGGTATATCAATTGATGATATCCCTAAAATGGAGGGAATGAACAGAATACTAAAAGATATTGGCTGGGCTGCTGTATCAGTTGATGGGTTTATTCCTCCTAATGCTTTTATGGAATTTCAAGCGCATAATGTTTTGGTTATTGCTTCAGAAATAAGAACAATTAAGCATATCACCTATACTCCTGCGCCAGATATTATTCATGAGGCTGCAGGCCATGCTCCTATAATTGCTGATCCTGAATATTCAGAATATCTAAGAAGATTTGGTCATATAGGCAGTAAAGCTATTTCATCTCCAAAAGACAATGAGATGTATGAAGCAATTCGATTATTGTCTATTTTGAAAGAAAACCCAAATTCTTCCAAACAAGAAATAAAAAAAGCAACAGCTAATGTAAATAAGATACAAAATAACATGGGTGAGCTTTCTGAAATGGCAAAAATTAGAAATCTACACTGGTGGACTGTAGAATATGGATTAATAGGTGAGATTGATAATCCAAAAATTTATGGTGCAGGATTATTATCATCCATTGGGGAGAGTAAACAATGTTTAAAAAAATCTGTTAAAAAATTACCTTATACAATTAAGGCTTCCGAAATAAGTTTTGATATAACAAAACCGCAACCTCATTTATTTGTAACTCCAACTTTTTCTTTTTTGAGTTATGTCTTAGAAAAATTTGCTGATTCAATGGCCCTTAGAAAAGGAGGTCTATCAGGGATGAATAAAGTAATAGAATCTAGACAATTAGGGACTGCAGAATTAAGTACTGGAATTCAAATTTCAGGGGTTTTTACTCGTGTAATAAAGTTTAATAACAATCCGATTTACATACAAACTAATGGCCCTACAGCATTAGCTAGCAAAGGAAAAGAATTAATTGGTCATGGAAAGGAATATCACATAGAAGGTTATGGTACTCCTATAGGGAAATTAGAAGGAGTAAATTTGCCAATTGAAGACATGTCACCGAAAGATCTTGTTGCTTATCGTATAGTTGAAGGAGAACATGTAGAATTAAATTTTGAAGGAGGTATTAAGGTTTCAGGTAAAATTATTACAGGCAAAAGGGATCTGCAAGGAAAGATACTTTTAATATCATTTAATGATTGTACAGTTACATACAATAAGGAAATTTTGTTTAGGCCAGAATGGGGAATTTATGATATGGCAGTTGGAGAAGGCATAGTTTCTGTATATGCAGGACCTGCATCTGATGAATCATTTGATGATTTGCACACTGTTTCTAAGGTAAAAACAAAAAAAATTAAATATTCTTTAAAAGAAAAAGAATTATTCAAATTATATAAAAAGGTTAGAAAGATTAGAGAAAATAAAAAAACTAATTTTAAATTATTAGCTAATTTATATTTAGAAGTTAAATCTAAATATAAAAATGAATGGCTTATTCTTTTAGAGATATATGAAATAATACATGATTCTAAATGTAGTTTTAAAGATGAATTATATGATTATTTGATCAAACTAAGTAAAAAAGACAAGTACAGTGATTTAATTAATAATGCGTTAAAACTTATTAAAAAATAATATGGAAACATGGATTGATATTCCAAAAAATTCAGATTTTTCAATACACAACATTCCTTTTGGAATTTTTTCTACAAAAAATTTAAAAAATAGGGTAGGTATTGCTATTGGTGAAATGATTCTTGATTTAAAATTATCATCAGAGTTAGGAGTGTTTGATCATTTAACTTTTGACTTTAGTGTATTTGATAATAAATTTCTTAATGATTTTATTTCTTTAGGGAAATCAATAACAAATGATGTTAGATTAACTATCCAAAAAGAACTTTCTGATTCATTTTCTGTTTTAAGAAATAATAGCAGTGTATTAATTAAGCAATCTGATGCTCAAATGCATTTGCCTTTAAAAATTGGAGATTATACTGACTTTTATTCTAGTATAGAGCATGCCAGTAATATTGGATCAATGTTTAGGGATCCTTCAAATCCTTTACTTCCTAACTGGAAGCATATTCCTGTAGGTTATCATGGCAGAGCATCATCTATAATCGCAAGCGATATAGATATTCATAGACCAAAGGGCCAGGTATTATTACCAGATCAGAAAAAACCAGTATTTCAGCCATCTTCTAGAGTAGATTTTGAGTTAGAAATGGGTTTTGTTATTGGAAAAAAATCAAATTTAGGTGATTCAATTTCGACCGATGAAGCTGAAGACTATATTTTTGGAAATGTTTTATTTAATGATTGGTCTGCTAGAGATATACAAAAATGGGAATATGTTCCTTTAGGTCCATTTTTAGGTAAAAGTTTTGCCTCTTCAATATCTCCATGGATTGTGACAATAGAGGCTCTTGACTTATATAAAGTTAAAGGCCCTGAGCAAACTCCTAAGGTTTTATCTTATTTAGAATATAGTGGTATGAAGAATTATGATATTAATTTAGAAGTATCAATTCAGCCAGAAGGATCGAAAGAATCGATAGTTTGTTCTTCTAATTTTAAATATATGTATTGGAATATGGTTCAACAATTAGCTCATCACACAATAAATGGATGTAATATAAATGTTGGGGACTTAATGGCTTCAGGAACTATTAGTGGTAAAGATAAAGGATCTTATGGTTCAATGTTAGAACTTTCATGGGGTGGAAAAAATCCTGTAACTTTAGATGATGGAAGTAGTAGAGTATTTATTAATGATAATGATTCTGTTATAATGAGAGGTTATTGTGAAAAGGATGGAAAAAGGGTAGGCTTTGGTGAAGTCAGAACGAAATTAAAGGGTTCAAAATAAAATAGATAAAATGGATAAGTTTACTTCAATTGACCCTAATAGTCTTTCAACTAGTGAATTACATAAAATGCTTTTGTTGTCTGTTGCACCTAGACCAATAGCTTTGGCTAGTACCGTAGATAAGAAAGGCAATGTTAATTTAAGTCCTTTTAGCTGCTTTAATATGTTTAGTGCTAATCCGCCTATACTCATATTTTCCCCATCTAGAAGAGTTAGAGATAATTCTACTAAAGATACCTTAGAAAACATAAAACAAGTAAAAGAGGTTGTTATCAATATTGTTAATTTTTCTATAGTAGAACCAGTATCATTAGCTAGTACAGAATATGAAACGGGTGTTGATGAATTTAAAAAATCCGGTTTAACCCCCCTTAAATCAAATCAAGTCAAACCTCCTAGGGTAAAAGAATCACCTATATCATTTGAATGTGAAGTAGATCAAATAATTGAATTGGGAAAAGATGGTGGAGCTGGTAATTTGGTTATTTCTAGAATAATACATATCCATGTCAACAACAAATATTTAGATGAGAACGGAAGTTTAGACACTAAAAAACTTGACTTAGTTGGAAGAATGGGAGCTAGCTGGTATACTAGAGTAATTGATGAAAGCTTATTTGAAATTCCTAAACCAATCCATACAAAAGGAATAGGAGTAGATCAATTGCCAGATCATGTACATTCTACTAAAATATTATCTAAAAACAATCTTGCTAGATTAGGCAATCTAGAAAAGACACCTTCACAAGAAGAGATTCAAGATTATCATAAATCAGATAATAATATTTCACAAATAATGAATATCTCAGATAAAAAACAGCAAATAAAAGAAATCCATAGCTTAGCAAAAAATCAAATTAATTCAGCTAATTTAGATTTAGCGATAAAGACCGTTTTTTCAGTTTTATGACAAGAATAAGATTTACTTTATTAATTATTTTTTCTTTAGTTATTTTTACAAACTGCAGTGATAAAAATGATGTAAATAATATTTTAATTACATCAGATGATTATATGAAATTTGATACTCGAAAAATCACTGTTCAGTCAGGAAAGATTGTAAAATTAACTCTTAAGCATATTGGTCAGTTAGATGTTCAGGTAATGGGGCATAATTTTGTTTTATTAAAGAAGAAGGTTGATTTAATTGAATTTGCTAATAAAGCCGCTACAGCAAGGGATAATCAATATATTCCTGTTGGATCTGATGAGGTTATTGTATATACTGATATGATTGGTGGTGGGCAAGAAACCGCAATTGAGTTTTTACCTCCAGAACCTGGAGTATATGATTTTATATGCAGCTTTCCAGGTCATTATGCAATGATGAAAGGAAAATTTATTGTAGAATAAGCAGTTCTATATTTTTAAATTCTATTGGATGACTTTCACTTTGTAAAGAGATGTAACCTTCCTTAAGCCTATCTCCCTTTTTATTTTTTAATGTGTTGTATTGACCGCCAATTATTGGATTCGTATAGGAGAAAACTTCCTTTCCATTGATGTAATGTTTAATAATAGAATCATTGTATACTTCAATTTCAAGATTAACCCACTCTTCCCCATAAAATGTTTCACTAGATGATGACATGCAATGAGTTGTCACGAGTTTATTATTAATATTAACATGAGTTCCGGGAGTACATAAATTTGCAGTAGGTCTTTCCCAAGGTTTTTGTATTCCACCCAGAAGTTGTACTTCTATTGAAACAGGAAACTCTTGATTAATCTCCATACTCTGGGGTGATTGTGAATGTATCATTACGCCACTATTTTTAGTGGCCCATCCTTCTCCGCCTTTACATTGATTACCAACAAAGCGGTAATCTAATCTAAGTCTATAATTGGAGTAAGGATTTTTATAGAAGATATGACCAAAATAATCTTTGAAATGATCATAGTTTTCATAGGATACTACGAGTGAATTGTCTTTTACTTTAAATGTATTAAACTTATCTTCTCCTAAAGGAAATCCATTAATTTTAACTTTCCATCCCTCAAGGTCATCGCCATTAAAAATTTGAATCCAATCTTGCTTGTTTTTATCAATATTTAATCCTTGAAAACTATATAGAATTGAAATGGTAAAAACAAAAAGTAATTGGATTAGTATTTTCATTGTTTAATTATAATGACCAGGATTTTCCGCCGGTAAGTTCTTGTAGATCACCACAATATGCAACTCCTGGTATTGGATCATATGCAAGCACATTTTCACCAACAAACTCACTGATTTTATAAGACCATATCGTATCAGATTTTATATTTTTTAATAAATCTGAAATATCATTTGAATCCCCATTAATAATCATATGCTTATCAAGTAAATCTTTGTAATTTTTTTCGGTTAGACTATTTATGTCTTCAGAGTAATTTAATTTTATTAGATCTACTAGTTTTGCATAGGTATTTTTTAGCCATTCTTGCCTATTATCATCCAAGATTTCTTTATAATATTTATCTAGGAACTCCACTACATTAACTTCATTTGCAGAAGGCGTATCTGTTTTAGGGATAATTACATCTACTATTTCCATTAATATCTTAGCCTGTTCTTTATTAAGAAATACTGGGCTCCATTGATTATAATCAGCGCTACAACTATTTAATAAACTTATAACTGAAGGGCTAGCAATAATTAAACCAGCTGAAAGTCCAATATTTTTTAATGCGTCTCTACGTTTCATAGGTTTCCGTTTTTAAACTCTTTTGCAGCATAATTAGCAGCTCTTGCTGTAAATGCCATATAAGTTAGTGATGGGTTTTGACATGCAGAAGAAGTCATAAAAGATCCATCAGTTACAAACACATTTTTGCAAGCATGAATTTGATTGTATTTATTTAATACTGATGTTTTAGGATCATGCCCCATTCTGGCAGTTCCCATTTCATGAATTCCAAGTCCCATTGCTCTGGAATCAACACTGTCATAGCCTACAACATCTTTATAACCTGCAGCCTTGAACATTTTTACTGCTTGATCTTTCATATCTTTTCTCATAGCTAATTCATTGTCGCCAAAATCAGCATCAAAAGTCACCGTAGGAAGCCCCCATTCATCTAATTTATTGTAATCTAGATACATTTTATTATTGTGATCAGGTAATGTTTCTCCAAATCCTGTCACACCTATTCTCCATCCACCAGGTTTTAAGATTTCTTCTTTTAATTCAGGTCCGTATTTCAATTCAGCTACAACTTCTGACATACTATTTCTCCAAGCACCACCTTGATATCCATAGCCTCTTATAAAATCTTTTGAATCAGAATCTCCACCAATATTTCTAAATCTAGGAATATATATTCCACCTGGTCTTCTTCCTTTGTCATACTTTTCTTTATAATTTTCAATCTTAGCAGAAGCGGCCACTGATAGGTGATGATCCATTATATTATGACCTAGTTCACCACTGTCATTTCCGAGTCCTTTTGGAAATCTTTTAGAAGTTGATTGCATTAAAATTGACGTAGAAGGCACAGTTGATGCACATAGAAAAATAATTTTAGCTTTAAATGTATGTTTTTGTTTAGTCTCTCCATCAATTACTTCTACTTCAGAAGCTCTTTTGGTTTTTTCGTCATATATTATTTTATGCACAATTGAATGTGGTCTTAAAGTCATATTTCCTGTAGCATCTGCAGCAGGAAGAGTTGATGAATTACTGCTAAAGTATGCTCCATAAGGACACCCTCTCATGCATCTATTTCTGTATTGACAAGTACTTCTTCCAAGACCTGGCTTTGTGCCTTCAGTTATATGGGCAACTCTAGCGGGAGTAACTACTCTGTCAGTCATATTTTTAGCTACAGAAACTTTAAAATCCTCTTCAGCACAATTTAAAGGCAAAGGTTTTAAGAATTCACTATCAGGTAATTGCGGTAATCCTAGATTTTCACCCGAGACTCCAATATATTTTTCGACATAACTATACCATGGAGCAATATCTTTATATCTAACAGGCCAGTCTATAGCAGTTCCATCTTTTTTATTAGCCTCAAAATCTATATCACTAAGTCTATAGCTTTGACGCCCCCACACTAATGATTTTCCACCTACATGATATCCTCTAATCCAATCAAAACGTCTTACCTCATTATATGGATGTTTAATGTCATCTACAAAAAAATGTTCACAAACGGGAGAAGTAACATAACCCGTTCTGTGCTGTTTAAATTTTCTTTCTTTGATTTCTTTAGTAGTTCTTCCACCATTAGGCATATCCCATGGATCTAGATTTGCAGTGTGATAATCTTCGATATGTTTAATCATTCTACCTCTTTCAAGAACAAGAGTTTTTAACCCATTTTCACAAAGTTCTTTAGCAGCCCACCCACCAGTGATACCCGTTCCAATTACAATAGCATCATAGTGTTGGTTAGTCATATTAGCTTAG
>SGZI01000027.1 GCA_004213965.1 Flavobacteriales bacterium | reverse complement strand
AAATCTGCTCCTTTTCTTCCAACTGAACTTAACGGGCCTTCATTCTTAGAACTATTAAGAATACCTTGATATGCTGAGCTAATATCAAAATCTGTAATCCCTTTAATATAAGCTTCCGCTATAATTGAGGCAGAATTTGAGCCTATCATACAATCTCTATGGCCTGGGCTTGACCATTCAGGAAGCCAGCCACTTTCTAAATATGGATTTACCATAATCCCTTGCATTATCTCACCAAGCTTTTCAGGATATAGTAAAGTATAGAAAGGGAAAACTGCTCTGAATGTATCCCAAAATCCATTATCAGTATATAATGGGCCGTCTAGTACTTTCCCGTTGTATGGGCTATAGTGTATTTGTCTGCCCTGGTCATCGTATTCATGAAATTCTCTTGGGAATAAAATAGTGCGGTAAAAACATGAATAAAATTTAATTTTATTTGATAGATCATCTTTAGAATTACCAGTGGTAACTCTAATTTTTGAAAGCTCCTTGTTCCAAACTTTTCTTCCTTGATCTACAATCTCATCAAAACTTAAATTAGCTGGCAACTCTCTTTTTAAATTTATTAAAGCCTGCTGATGACTAATAAATGAAGATGATATTTTAGCTTTAATTACCTGATTATCACCTGTATCAAAAGTAACATATGCTCCTACATGCTCTCCTTTTAAGTTTTGTTTTGCATTGATTCTTCCAGACTTATTCCAGGTTCCTGAAACTATAAATGACCTGTCAAATTCAATAATAAAGTAATTTGCAAAATTTTCAGGGACCCCTC
The DNA here is from genome assembly GCA_004213965.1 of Flavobacteriales bacterium. Lineage (GTDB taxonomy): Bacteria > Bacteroidota > Bacteroidia > Flavobacteriales > Flavobacteriaceae. The sequence continues at coordinate 15,759 of SGZI01000027.1, read as the reverse complement.
CAGAATTGTTCCTTGCAATTCCAATGATTTTATTTTCTTCTGGAATAACTTCAATCTCTGAATTCTTAAAGAAAGCATCAATAATAAGATTTGCTTTGTCTGTCTTTGGAAATTTAAATTGGAAATAGGTCGACCTTTCTGTAGCAGTAAATTCAACAGTTGTATTAATCTCATCCAGCAACACTTTATAATAATGTGGCTGAACTACTTCATTTTTATGAGAAAATTTAGCTTTTCTTTTTTCTTCAAGAACCTTAAGCGGTCCTATCCCTGGCATAATTGAAAAAGCTCCATAATCATTAATCCAAGGGCTTGGTTGATGAGTTTGCTTAAACCCAACCAATTCTGTGGCTTTATAAGTATAAGCCCATCCATCTCCCATTTTACCAGTTTGAGGTGTCCAAAAATTCATGCCCCATGGTCGTGCAATTGCAGGATATGTGTTCCCATTAGAAAGACTATGTGAAGAGTCCGTACCAATTAACGGATTCACATATTGAACTAAATCTTCATCATTAAGCTCCAGGTAATTACTGGATAATAATCCATTAGCAGAAAATATTAATAAAATAAAAATAGGTAGTCTATGCATATCTTTTTTTAATAAACAATTGAAGCGGGTCTGAATTTTTTATCTTTTCCAAAATTATAGTTTGGCTTATCGCCCATTATAAATCGTAATTCTCCTCCATTCATAATCTGCTTATGAGTTATATATGAATAGCTGTGTTCTTTACCATTTAATTCTACAGACTGAATGTATATATTCTGATCCGAATTATTATCTGCAATAATTTTAAATGATTTGTCTTTAGGCAAATCAATCAACACCTCATCAAAAAGCGGTGATCCAAAAACATATGCCCCATTTGAAGGGTTAACAGGATAAAATCCCATTGATGAAAACATATACCATGCTGACATTTGGCCACAATCTTCATTGCCAGAAAGTCCATCGGGCTGGTCTGTATATAATTCATTGTTGATGTACCTAACCTTGTCAGCAATTTTATATGGTTCTCCAGAATATGCATACATATAAGTGGTATGATGACTAGGTTCATTGCCATGGGCATACTGGCCTATTAATCCCGTAATATCCATTGAAGCCCCTTCCTCTTGATTAGAAGACATATTAAATAATTGATCTAATTTTTCTGTATACTTCTGATCTCCGCCAAGTAGTTCTATTAATCCTTCGGGATCTTGAGGAACAAGCCATAAGTATTGCCATGCGTTTCCTTCACAATAATCATTAACTCTATGTTGTGCTGATATAGGATCAAAAGGCGTCCTCCAACTTCCGTCTGAAAGTTTACCTCTCATAAATCTAGTTTCAGGATCAAAATACTGTTGGTATGCTTTAGAGCGATTAGAGAAATAATCATAGTCTTCTTGCTTGTTTAATTTTTTTGCTAGCTGTGCAATTGCCCAGTCACCTATAGCGTATTCCATATTGCTTGCAACAGATTCTACCATGAAATCTGCCGGAATATAACCGTATTTCATTAGGTCTTTTACTCCTGGTTCAAAGTCTCCAGTGGCGCTTGTTTTAACAGCATTAAACACTGCCTCTAAATCTATTCCATCAAACCCTTTTAATGAAGCGTCAACTACTACTGGAATTGCACTATATCCAGGCATTGTATTTGTTTCATTTCCTCTTAAATGCCAGACTGGTAATTTCCCTTGATGTTCAAAAATTTTAAGCATTGAATTAACCATGTCTCCAACGCGCTCTGGGTGAGTAATTGTATAAAGCGGATGTGCTGCTCTATAAGTATCCCAAAGAGAGAATAAAGTGTAATTAGTAAATGTAGTGTCCTTATATACTTTTTTGTCGGTACCTCTATATTCACCATTAATATCATGATATAGATTTGGAGCAATCATCGTATGGAACATGGCTGTATAGAATACTCTTTTCTTTTTTATATCATCGGTTTTGATTTTAACCTTAGAAAGCTCAGCATTCCATTTTTCTTTAGCATCCTTCTTTACTTTATCAAAATTCCAGTGAGGGATCTCAGTCATTAAATTTTCTAAAGCATTTTCAGAACTGACAGTTGAAACTCCCATTTTTACATAAACTTTTTCATTTTTTTTAGTTTTAAATTCCAAAAATCCTTTTACATATTTTCCTTTTTTCTCATCATTATGATGCCTTATATTTCTGTCATATAGAATAAAATCGTCTACAGGTTTTGATAATATAAGTGAAAAGTATTCTCTTTGGTCAGCTGCCCATCCAGAAGAAAATCTATATCCTTGAAAAACCGTGTCATTAACTTTTTTCAAATATGTTTGAGTTGGCCTATCAGCACTTCCTTCCCCTAAATCAATAATAACTCTAGACTGATTGGAGGCAGGGAATGTGTACTTATGAAAACCTACCCGTTCACTCGCTGTCAATTCTACATCTATATCATATCTTTCTAAATGAACCTTATAATATCCTGCGCTAACAAACTCTTTGTTCTTTCTGTATAAAGAAGAATATCCTCCCATATGATTATCCTGAGACCCTGCATTAATCTTTAGTTTTCCTGTTGCTGGCATAATGGTAAGCTCTCCTAAATCTGACATACCAGTACCACTTACATTTAAATGACAAAAGCCTTTTACAATACTGTCTGAATAGTGGTATGAAGAAGACCAGTCCCATCCCTTATTAAAATTAGTAGGGCCAACCTGAACTCCGCCAAAAGGCACTGATGCTCCTACAAAAACATGTCCATGGCCTCCTGAACCTATAAATGGATCAACATATTTAGTGAGATTATCTTCCGTATGTAGATTATTAAAAAAAATAAAATTTAAAACAACTATGGCAAAAATTATTTGTATTCCGTTTTTTGATACTTTCATTATAATTACATTTTATTTAAAACTTGGTGGTTTTTCTTCTTTACCCCAATTTGAATTGTTATTATCAATAACTTCAAAATTTAATGTGCCTCCGTTTTTAATTTTATCCCACAAAATCCATGTAGAATTATGAGGAGTATTATTAAAAGTTAACGACTTTACAGTTAAACCGTCCGAAGAATTTCGCTTAATTAACAGCTCCTTCTTATTAGGTAAATTAATTAAAATATCTTGAAATTGTGGGATATTCATTGAAAACCCTCCAACTCCTGGGATCACTGGGTATAGCCCAATAGAAGCAAACACATACCAGGCCCCCATTGTTCCTAAATCATCATTTCCTGGTAGACCAGACTCTCCGCTATTATACTGTTCATTTAAAATTCTGTTAATTGTTTTTGATGTTTTATCGGGTCTATTAATCCAGTTGTATACCCACGGTACATGAAAGTCAGGCTCATTCCCAGCTGCAAACCAGTCTTCTTCATATTTTGCGTCTAGTCTAGTAAATAGACTGTCTAGTCTTTTTTCTGCTACTTGCTCCCCGCCAATTATATTTATTAATCCTTCTAGATTATAGGGGATCATCCAAAAATAGTTTTTATATGTTCCTTCTCTCCAATCATGATTTATGTTTTTCCAAACATTATTCGGAAATTTTGAATTAAGCCATTTAATCTCAGGATTGTAAATATTTTTCCAATTCTGAGCTCTATTAATAAGCATCTGAGCATCTGAGAATTTTTCTAACGCCTGTGATGCAAATTGAGCAATTGCAAAATCAGAAGAGGTATACTCTAACATCATTGAGGCAAAGGTGTGTCCATTGTTTATATATTCTGTGAGGTATGGTCTTATTTCTTGTTTTTGAGAATTAAGTCTTGGGATCATAGCTCCTCTATACATATATTTATAAGCTTTCTCATGATCAAAATCCTTGCCTCCAAAAGCATAAGAATTTGCTATTAGAATTGGAGTAGGATCCCCTTGCATTATTCCAGTTTCAATATTTGCCAAGATCCACCTACCATAACCACCTGCTTGCTCTGCAAAATTTACTAAAGACTCCATCATATCACTACTCTCTTTAGGAAATAACATTGCTACTAGCTGCCCTTGTGTTCTATAGGTATCCCAAACACTAAAAGAACTATAATGATCTCTATTTCTAGCATTATACTTTTTAAAATCTGCACCCATATAATCTCCATTTACGTCACTAACTATATTTGGATGAACTAAACTGTGATAAAAGTGGGTATAAAATTGCTTTAGTCTATCCTTATTTTCTGAATTAACTTGAATTTTATTTAAATGCTGATCCCAAACACTTTTTGTATTATTCATGTATTCCTGAAAATTTAAATTTAAATTTTCAGCAGCTAAGTTCTTCTTTGCATTTTCAATAGATACAAATGAAATTGCAATTCTATAATTTACTTCATTTTCATCAGAGGTATCAAATGTGAAAAATGCACCTGAATTTTTTCCTTTACTAACTAATTGATCACTTAACGTTCTCCCATTCCACGTGCCTACTTTGTTGGCTGGTCTATCAAATTCTGCTGCAAAATATATTTTATAAGGGACTTCTGTTCCGCAAAACTCACCCCCTTTAGTAAACCCTTCGCAAGTATAATTGGAGGTAATATCTATGCTGGCTTCCTTAATATATTTGGAGTCTGAAGAATTAATCCCAGAACCAATAATTACAGTCCCCTTTTCTGATTTATTAAATATAAAATTGGCTACTCCAGATCGTTTTGTAGCAGTTAAATTGCTGGTGATATTGTCTTTCATTTCAACTGATAAATACCCAGCTGAAGCATTGTTAACACTTGAGTATTTTGGATATGAATTCATGTCAAACGGTGAAACTTTTATAGGTCCATCTAAAGGCAAGACTGGAAAATTTCCAAAATTAGAGCAACCAGCTCCATTTAATTGGGTGATTACAAAACCTCTGTGAGGGGAAAAAAAGCTTGGAGTAAATTGAACCATCCCAAAAGGATAACATGCTCCAATAAAGGAATATCCGCAAGCAAGAGCGTCACCTTTAGAGCCAATTCTAGTATCAACTATATCTGAATATTGTTGAGAATATGAGAATACAAATGAAAGATAAAAAACCAGGAATATATTTCTTTTCTTAATCAATTTAATTTGAGTTTAAAATTAATTTGATGGGAAAGCTCCCATTCCATGAAATGTCATTTCAATAAATTGACAACCACTTCCTCCTACAGTAGATACATACCTAATTCTTATATATCTATACATATCCCCAACAGGTATTTCAATTTCTGCAGAATTTGTGTTAGCGCCATCTATACTTTGCTGAGCTATTAATTCCCATCCTGCATTTTGAAAGGCAGCAGCAGAAACAGGAGAAGAAGTAACGCTGTTCCCAGAGCTTTCAAAAACAGGCAGAGTCTCCGCTGAATCTAAATCTTCTCTAGCCCAAATTTCAAGCTCAGTAGGATTATTTCCTGCATAATTCCAGGTAGGCCTGAAATCAAAATAAGCTTTAGTTAGCTGTGTCGTCACTCCAAGGTCTAGTGTAAAATGTCCTGGCACAGAATTTTCTCCAGAATGATATCCGTAAGCATCTCCAGACCAAAAATTACTGCCATCCCATAAATAACTAGAAGGGTTCGCTCCATAAAAAGTTCCTGGATTATCACTTGGCATATTAGCCATATTAAACAATGATTTATCTAGACTCAGAGGCTCAGTATTTTCCCCATAAAAAGTAAGTTCAGTTAATTGAGCACTTTCACCTCCAACGGACCCAGCAACTCTTACTCGTATGTAACGTTTTGAAGTAGAGGCGGCAGGCATCATAATACTTTGACTTTGCTCATTTAATCCATCTACATATCCATTATAAAGCAATTGCCAACCTGCATTTATAAATTCTTCTTCATCACTTGATGATGTTTGAGCAAAATCTAAATCATCTCTTCCCCAAATTTGAATTTCAGTAATATTATTATTAGCATTTGATGAAGGATCTATCATATCTAGTTTAACCTTTCTTAAATCTGTTGTAACACCTAAATCAACTGTAAAATGAAAAGGGATGCTTCCTAGCCCTGAATGATAAGTAAATGTATCATCTCCACTCCATAAACTGTTTTCATCAAATAAATAATCATCAGGATTCGCATTATTATAATTTCCTGGATTGTCACTTGGCATATGAACAAGCCTAATAAAATTCTTGTCTAGTTCAGAATAAGGAAGGTCGGGCAAAGTATAGTCCAAAGATTCTAATGCCATTGAATCAATTCCATGTAATCCAGACTGAATTACAGAAGTTGTCTGCATATTTCCAAGCGGCTTTAAATCAATTAGTCTAACCCTGTTATCATCATAAAAAGCAGTATCACGAATCATTTGATTTGCATCATTCTCATAATCAATTAAAGTATAAAGAACGTATTCTGACTCGGCATTCCCATAAAAATTTACATAATCTCCGTCTGACTCAAAAGAGAAATCTTCTACCTCTCTAGGATCTTGATCTGAAGCAAATATATCTCCAACTACACTGCCTGCTACCACTTGTGATACTGATAAATTCCCAACTGGATCCTGAGTTGTTATAGTAAATTCATACGATTTTTCATCTAAATTTGGCAAAATTAAACTAAAGATGCCATCTTCAATTGTTCCGTCTTCAAGAGGATAAATATCTACTTGATCCTCATATTCAACAATTATCTGATTTGAACTACCAAGAAATTGTGTTTGCCCCTCAAGTTGAGCTCTATAAAATCCAGGTCTTATTATAAGGGTGTCTAGCTTGCCTGCATAAATATTCTCGCCTTGTAAATACTCTTCATGTATAGAGTCAATATCTCCACAGGATACATTCCACAAGATTAATATAGAAGCTAAAAAAGCTTTTACTAAATTTTTTATTTTATTTCTATTGTTCAATATTAAATTAATTAATTAATGTCCCCCAAAATGACAGCTCTCCAATAACAGTCACCATTTGATTATTCCATGACTCCACATTTACTAGTCTTATATAGCGGATGTCGTGTTGTCTCGCGTCAAAATCAAATACAAAATCCTCTCCATTATCTTGAAACTCATAATCCTCTTGAGTGTTTGAGCCGGGAGGCAAGCCCGAAGGCTTGAATGATTCAAAAGTTCCCATATATATCCATCCACCACCTGGTTGGCCTGGATCATAAATTGGCAGACCCTCAAGATTTGCTCTTCCATAGATTTCAAATATTTTTGGATTTCCATGTTTATATAATTCTGAACCTCCTCTTTGATAAAGCTTAAACCTGTTTAGCTTTGCTGTTTGCCCTAAATCTAATGTTAATTGATGTGGTAGGGGTAAAAAATTTGTGTGACCACAATTCCATTGGTTACTCCAATAACCATCCCAAATTTGATTTGCAGAAAACCCATATTCACTAAAACTTTCATCTCCAGGCATTGATTCTATCGACCAATAAGCTTTGTCCATAAACATGTCTTCTAATGGTGTTTCTTCAAAACTTCTTGTAGTTGTTTGATTACCCCACTTGTCTTCAACATATATTACAAATACTGTTGGCTCTGCATCATATCCTCTAAAGCTATATGAACTACTAGCTTGGCTTGTATAAAAAGATTCTCTAAACACTAAATTTCCGTCATCATCTAATGTTGACATATTTAAAGAAACTTCTGCTCTTGTTGGATTTTCATATGCAATATTTATTCCTCCAAAATCTTGAGCACTGACCATAGAGTTTAATATGGCATGGATAGGAGCTTCTAAAGGAGATATGTTGACAACAACAGGCTCAGATTCATTTTCTCCTCTATCAACAGCCACTACATCTACAGGATACGTTCCTTCCTGAGCAAATCCAACAATACTTAATGAGTCTATTACAGCTGATACGATTACCTCTCTTGATAATTGATTTTCATCTTCAAAAGATGCTTTAATATAAAGAAGGTCCTCGTCTGTAGGAGGCGTAAAGAAAATGACTGCTCCTCCAGGAGTGTTTACAACTTCATTAATTATAACTTTTTCAGGTGGAATTCCGTCAGAACCATAAGGGCCATGTCCTGATTCTTCCGAACAAGTCATTATTAAAGAGAGTGCGGTTATTGTAGTTACAATAATTAAAGCCTTTTTTATGTATTTTAAATTATTCATATTTAATATTATTACCATCCAGGGTTTTGAACTAAATTAGGATTCCTTAATAATTCATTTTGACTAATTGGCCATAAATAATCCTTTATCAAAAAGTTTCTGTAAAAGATATTCTCAATTTCATAAAATCCTTCAACATCAGACCTATATATATTCCATCCCCTAATAGGTCTGCTGAAATAATCGCCAGCTAATTTCCACCTTCTTATATCCCAATATCTGTAACCTTCAAGCGCTAATTCTATCATGCGTTCCTGTCTAATTATATCTCTCATTCCTTCCTTTGATGAAGGTTTGCTGGGATTGCTTGAGTGTTGTGCCCATGTGGAAACTAAATCTGATCCAACATCTAAGCCTGCCCTATGTCTTACTCTTTGAATATATTCATAGACTTCAGCATCTGGTGAATCCTTAGTTTCATTTAGAGCTTCTGCATAATTTAAGTATAAATCAGCCATTCTTATAATAGGAAAAGAATATCCTTTTATTGTTGAACCTTGTAATGAAATTATGTTTTCATAATGAACTAATTTCTTAGCAAAATATCCTGTAATTGAATAAATCTCAAAGCCATTTTTACCCGATGGCGCACCTGCCTTAGCATTTAAATGAGGTATTTGTTCAATGTTAGTTGTTTCTAGTGAAAACCATTTACCTCCATCAAAACCAATAGTAGAATAAAACCTTGGCTCCCTAAATAAATGCAATTTAGCTGTGCTATATTCATCCTCAACATAATAAGTATGATATTGATCATCTTCTGGTGTTGTTGAAACATCATATCTATTTGCATAGTCCCAATTTATATCTTCATCAATTGGCACTCCATTGTTACTATAGAATGTCTCTACCATATTAAGAGTAGGCGCATGAGACTTTTTAGTATAATTGAATAGTGCTTGATGATCTGGCGTCCATCTCGGTTGACTCCACTGTTGCAGATCGCCTGTCCAAGCTGGTTCAAAAGCCCAGACTATTTCACTGTTAAAAGGATCTGTAATCCCTGCCCTATGTGATAATTCTTGAATAATTGTTGAATTGACATCTCCATTTATTGGGAGTTGGTCTGTAAATTGATACAACATATGGCCGTTTGACTCCGCTGTAGAAATAGCATCTAATAAAGCATCTCTTGCAAGAATCCATTTGTTAGGATCATAAGTTTGATTAACTAGTTGATTCCCATTAGCGTCAATTAGTTCGCTAAAGTCTGTATTGCCATTAAATATTGGGCTAGCAGCTAATACTAAAACTTTAGCTTTTAAAGCTTTTGCAATTGGAAGTGTAATTCTTCCTTGTTCAGTATATATATAATTAATAATACCTGGCAACGCATCGCTCTCAATAACCTCATCTAACAGCTCAACTATATACTCCACTACATCATCAACAGATTCTCTTGGCACCTGTGCTTCTTCAGCTGATGCTCCTACATATATGTTGGTTTTAATTGTTGGAATTGGACCGTACATTCTTAGCAGCCAGAAATGATAAAATGCTTTTAATACTTTTGCCTCTGCCAACCATCGCTGTCTTTCATCTTCCTCAAGACCAGGAACAGCAACTAAATTTTCTAAAAATATATTACAATCTCTTAGGGCAACATATAGGCTATGTCGGGCGCCTCTTCCCCCTTCCCAATAATTTAAATAAGGGGATGTAACATTTTGCATTCCTTTTGCCAGCCTAAAACTTGTTTCATTATTCATATAAAAATCATTCTCTGCGTAATACCATACTTCATCCCCAGCTAATAAAGAGAAGTTTTGTTCTATATGTGCATGCTCAGGAATATAAGTATAGCAAGTCGATAAAAATCTTTCTGCTGTTGCGCGATTATTAAATGCTAAATCAATTGTAGCAATATTATCAGGAACTACATTAAGAAAGTCCTTTTCACATGATGAAAATAAAATCATGATAAAAATTGCAATATATTTTTTCATTTTAATCATTAAAAGTTCATATTTAGTCCTAAATTAATTCCTCTTTGAAGCGGATATCCCAACCCGTTTCCTCCCATTTCAACATCCCAAATCTTAAATTTACTAATAGTAAATAAATTGGTAGCGCTTAAATAGATTCTTGCAGATTCTAATTTAATCTTTTCAACAGCCTCTTCATTTATTGAATAGCCAATTTCTAGTGATTTTAATCTCAAAAATGATCCATCTCTTAGCCACCAAGTACTGTTTCTATTGTTATTATCTATCAGCTGGTCTGAAAGCCTTGGCCATGCCGCATACAAGTCTCTATCATTCTCAGACCAATGGTCATTTGCCCAAGCTGTAAGCAGTGCATTATTGCCAATAGCAGATCCGCTAGTGTCTATAAATGGGGATGTTCTATAGGCATCAATAAAAAATGAAGACCTAGCTGAACCTTGGAAGAAAAATGACAAGTCAAAATTCTTATAGCTTGATGATACGCCAAATCCATAAATAATTTCTGGTGTTGTTGGATATCCAATCGGTACTTCATCATTAATGTCAATTACTCCATCATTATTAATGTCTTTATATTTTATATCCCCAGGCATATAATCTCCAAAAGTTTGAACTGGAGAATTTGCAATATCTGCTTCATCAATAAATAATCGCTCTGCTATATATCCCCATGGTTGAGATAAGTTTAACCCAATTCTAGACCTCCAAGGAAGGCCGGCTGTCACATAGTCTAATTCTTCATATACTTCATATTGACTTGTAGCATAAGAAAAATTTGCTCTTGCAGAAATAAACAGATCGCTACTCAAGTCGTCCTTATAATCAATAGTAAATTCAAATCCTTTAGAAGAGGCTTCTCCTACATTGGCTCTAATAGGAGCTTGTAATCCCATTGTAGCTGGAATTTGTGCCCTGTCCATTAAAATATTTGATCTGTATTCAGTAAAATAGTCAGCCTGAAAATCTATCTTTCCAAATAACCCAAGCTCAACACCTAAATTCATCATAGTTGCCTTTTCCCAAGTAATTTGATCATTGGCATAACGATCAATACTAACTCCATTAATCCAATTACTAAACTCTTGACCAAACATAGATCCCATAGGTCCATCGTTTAAATTCACTTGAGAAATATAAAAGAATCTATCTGCAGAGCTTCCAATTTGATCATTACCTACCAAGCCATATGTTCCTTTAAATTTTAGTTTAGTAATGATATCTTCATAAGGCTTTAAAAAATCTTCATTAGATGCGTACCAGCCAAATCCAAAAGATGGGAAAAACCCAAAACGCTCACTCTTAGCAAAACGCTCTGATCCATTAAATCCAAAATTAAACTCTCCAAAATATTTACTATCCAGCGCATAGGTAAATCTACCTGAAAGGCCTAAATTTCTATATGGAAGTGAGGTTTGTAAGTTTCCATTATTAGCATATTTTTCCTCTCTAATAATTCCAACTAACATTCCTGAAACTTCGTGTCTTTCATTAATTGTCCTATTATAATTTAATGCCCCCTCAAAATAAACTGTGTTGGCAATAGTTTTAGCGCCTTCATGATATTCAAGATATTCTGTTCCCTGGTTTGGATTTAAAGCAATTAACGCATACTGATCGCTTTGGAAATCATAATTGGCTAAGGTGTAATAAAAAGGATTGTATTTTCTTTCTAAATTATAGAAAGAATATCTGGAGGTATTTACTAGAAATCTTGCCTTAAGTCCTTTAGTAATAAAATCTAAATTTTGTTTTAATTCAACTGTGGCCAACAAATTATTGTAACTCTCATCCTTATAGCCTCTTATCATATTCGCATATGGATTTAGATAATCTCCAAATTGTCCATAGTTCCCAAAGAGAATATGAGTTGAATTTTGAAACTGAGCATCAGGATAATAATACTTAGGATAAAGAACTGGGTTGGTTTGCATTGCCTGCTTATAAACTTCCTCTCCACCGCTTAAAGGGCCATTATAATCATCAAAGTTTCCAGAAAACCTAACAGCAACTTCAGTGGTAGGGGTAAGGTTAATATTAATATTCGAGCGTAATGATATTCTTTTAAAATTTATATTATTATTAAAATTATTTTGCGGCTGAATTCTTAAATTACCATTGTCAGTATTCACTGTGCTAGCTAAATAATATCTTGCTACTTTTCCTCCTCCACTAACATTAAAATTAAATCTACTATTTAACGTGTAATCTTCTAGCAGCTCATCAAACCAATTTATAGTAGGGTAGGCCATTTGGTTTCTGTTTGGATCCTGAGAAATTAATATTTTTTCCAAAGAATATATTCTTCCTCCCAATGGATTTCTAGTGGCTAGTGCCTCATTGTGCAAATTCATATAAGTAATAGGGTCCGCAATTTCTACATTTTTAGTAGCAGCAGAATACGTTTTCTCATACCTTACGCTTACCTTAACTTTTCCTTGCTTACCCTCCTTTGTGGTCACCAATATAACTCCATTAGCCCCTCTTGCTCCGTATAGCGCGGTAGCTGTGGCATCTTTCATAATAGAAAAGCTTGCTATATCATCCGGCTGAAGTCTAGCCAAATCTGTAGAAGTTGTTTCTATTCCGTCAATTAATATTAGAGGTGATCTTGCATAACCAAATGTACTAACACCTCTAATAAAAAACTCTGCATTATCTCTTCCTGGTTCGCCACTTCTTTGATAAGCAATAACTCCTGCAATTCTCCCAGCAATTGAAGATGTTAAATTACTTGTTGGCACTCTTAGTTCTTCTGGGTCAATTGATGTTACTGCCGCTATTACACTTTGTTTTTTTTGTTCACCGTAGGCAACAACAGTTACCTCGTCTAAGCCAAAAAGATCTTCTTCCATTATAATGGATAAGTTTTTTTGACCACTCAATTGTATTTCTTGTGTTATAAAGCCAACATAACTAATTAATAAGGTTGCATCAGAATTAGCTTTAATAATAAAATTTCCATCAAAATCAGTAACTGATCCATTATATGTTTTTGCATCTTCTAAAATATTTACCCCTGGCAAAGGGACACCTTTATTGTCAGTAATAGTTCCTGTAATTATTTCTACTTGGGCATATGTAGCAGAGTATTGTACAAAAAATAAAGAAAGAAAAAGAAGTCCTGCAATGTATTTTATTCTCATTTTCTGCATAGCCATCATAGATATAGTTATGAAGATAAAAATATAATTACAATATTTATAATAAGTCTTAATAAAATTGTTAGGCATTGTAATTGCTCGTTTTTTTGGACCCTAATATAACCCTTTGGTTATCATACAGATACATAATTGCCTAAGTAATTGCTTTATAGATTAACTTAAAAACTTCTGTAGATTTATTTTTTATTTAGAATCTTTCTACATATCTTAATTTACAATTAACTATAAAAACTATACTATGAACAAAACTACTCTTGTTCTTTTTTTTACTTTAATTTTAACCTTTTCAGCAACAGCGCAGGTATTAACTATTGGGGAAAATGGCAGTGTTGAAGTGAAAAGTGGAGCCACACTTAATGCAGGAGGCTTAGAATTAAGTCCCGATGCTGATTACACAATTGCTGGCACTAATAGTATTGAAAAAACATTGACCGCAATATCAATTGATGGAGTGGAATCGATGGCAAGGCATTACGAAACTGCAGAAGATTTAACAGGATTTACTGGAACTATTGTTTATAATTATGAAGACGCTGACATGAATGGGATTGACCATTTTGCAGCACTTCAAATTTTAGACACCTCCGGTGGCTCGTGGATGAATTATGCAGATGAAGATAGTGCTGACTATACTGTTACACATGCTTTTGCAGAAGCTGTTCAAATTAAGGCAGTCACTGCAAATGACGCAACGTTGAGTATTGAGACGGTAGATGGAAATATGAGTATTTCAATTTATCCTAATCCAACGGCAGCAATATTAAATGTAAAATTTGATAAAGATCTTGAATTAACAATATATAATTTGCTAGGTCAACAAGTATTAAACTCTAACTCAAAAACGTTAGATATTTCAGGATTAAATGACGGCACATATATTCTTGTAGCTAAGAATCTTGAAAATAATACAACTACTAATTTTAAAATAATTAAAGAATAACTTAAAAAACGATAAAATGAAAAAAATTATAATATTATTTATTGCGTTATTTGCTTATATAGGAAATGATGCTATTGCACAGCCTGCAGATACAGACAAGACACCTGCTCTTGTTTTTGTAGAAAATGGTGACGGAAATCCACACAATGGACAAACATATATCTCTTCAGAAAGAGGAGCTTCTAGAAGTGGGAATGGAAATTCTAACGATGCTTTTGGGAATATAGCTGATTGGTCTACGGACTTAACTGTTTCTGAAAAATCTCCTGCACAAGCTGCTGGTGATTGGGGTAATTTTTCTGATGCTGGACACCCTGTTTATATGGGCGGTAATGGAAGTGGAGATCAGAATATGACACATAATGGAATGGGCGCTGTAGGATGGGCTTCATTTACAGCCAATGCTTATAACAGAGCTGCTGGAGTTGGATCTGTAGCCTTAGGATTTCACACAATTGCTGGGCCAAGAGATTCTGAATCAACTGGTATTACAGGTGACAATATTGGACAGCTTGCTGTTGGATGGTCAGTAAGAGCTCTTGGAAATAGAGCTGTTGCTACAGGACACAGAACGCTTGCTTCTGGTACAGATGCTGTTTCTATGGGGAACTGGAACTATGCAACTGGAGATGCAACAATAGCTCTTGGAAAAGAGAACTGGGCTGAAGGCGCAAGTACTGTTGCAATTGGATTTAAAAACCATGCAGCCGGTGGAGGATCAACAGCTGTAGGTCAAGAAAATGTCTCTTGGGGAACAACTAACTTTACTTCAGGTTATCAAAATGTAGCTGGAGATACAAGTCAAGGTGTTGGATCTGGCGGTAGTGCAACAGCTATGGGGAAATACAATGTAGCTTCTGCAGATGCTTCAATGGCTCTTAATAGACGTACAACTGCAACAAATCAAGCTGCTACTTCAATGGGGCTTGGAACAGTTTCAGACAATGTAGGAATGTTAGCTGTTGGTGTTAACAATGCTGCAGGTCTTGGAGATACAGGTAGTGACTACTATTATGTTGATGGGTCCTATACAGGAACTGCTGCTGGTGTAGCATTTGTTGTTGGTAATGGAGATATTGACTCTAGTAATGGTGGTAGAGGATCTAATTCTTCTAATGCGTTTATTGTTAACTATGATGGTTCTGCTACTCTTGGTGGAGACCTAACAGTTAACTCAGATGCTAGACTAAAATCAAACATTCTTTCTCTTGGAAGTACCCTTGCAAAACTTTTATTAATTGATGGAAAAAGCTATACTATGAAAGCTAACGAGTCTGTTGCTAAAATAGGATTACTAGCTCAAGAAGTACAACAAGCATTTCCTGAATTAGTGAAAACTGCTAATGATCAAGACGGAACAATGTCTGTAAATTATCAAGGAATGATTCCTGTGCTTATTAATGCTATTAAAGAACAGCAAAAGCAAATTGAGGAATTAAAAGCAATGATTGAAAAATAAAAAAGGATTGTAAATCCTAATAAATATTATAATAACCCTGCTTAAATTAAGCAGGGTTATTATTTTTTAACTTTTTTTAAAAATACAGGTATGAAAAATTGGATTATTAGCTTAATATTCGTGTTTAACTTCTCATTTATTAATGGTCAAATCAGTTTTTCATCTATTCCCTCTGAAAAGCAACTTGTTGGTAGAAACCTAGAGACAAA